>NZ_JBFRER010000102.1:0-28034 GCF_052114405.1 Streptomyces sp. M-16
GCGCCCGCGCCGGTCCCGGCGACGGCTCCGGCACCCGCCCGCGCCACGGCGCCGGAGCTGGCCGCGACCGGGGCCGGCCAGGCCGGAGCCGCGGCGGCCCTCGCCACGGCCCTGGTCCTCGGTGGCGCGATCCTGTACCGGCGGTCCCGGATCGCCTGACCGGGAATACCGGTAATCAGAAGAATCGGAAGAAATATCGGCCGGAGAATCCCTTGACGGATTCTCCGGCCGCTGCCGTGCGCCCGTCCGCGTTTCCGCGGCGGCGGGTAATCGTTACCCAGGGCGAAAGCGGCGCGACGGGCGCCGCCGATGCCTCCGCCCACGAAAAGAAGAGGATTTCGATAATGAAGCTCTCCCAGGTCGCCGCTGTCGTCGTCGGCTCCGTCGCCGCCCTCGGCGCCGCGACCCCCGCCTTCGCCGCCGACGCCCCGGCCTCCATGCCCCCCATGAGCGCGACGGGCGGGCTGACCGAGGTGCTGAACGCCGCGGGTCCCGTCAGCGAGTCGCTCCCCCAGACGGTCGGCAACGGGCTGGCCGAGCAGGGCCAGACGGTCGACAAGGCCGTCGGTACCGTCCAGAAGGTCAACACCATCCGCAACAACGCCCCCGGCGAGGTCCTCGGTCTGGCGAACGGCGCCACCCAGGCCTCCCCGCTGCTCGGCGGGGTGAAGCTCAACGGCGGCCAGTGAACCGGTCCCGGACATGACCGTGGGCGCCACCGGCGAGGCCGGTGGCGCCCACGGTCGTGTGGCGCCGACTGGGACGTACGTCAGTCGTTGACGCAGATGTTGCCGAACGCGGGGTTCAGCAGGCCGATGATGTTCACGGAGTTGCCGCAGACGTTGACCGGGATGTGGACCGGGACCTGGGCCAGGTTGCCCGAGAGAACACCGGGGGAACCCACGGCCGCGCCTTCGGCCGAGGAGTCGGCGGACGCGGCGCCCGCGGCACCGGCAACGGCGAGACCGGCGGAGGCCAGGGCCACGGCGGCCTTCTTGGCAGCAGAGTTCATGGGAAGTGCACCTTCTCTTCGATGTCCTGCCCCGATCCCGGGGCTCACACCGAGCGAAACGGTCCACCACCCGAGACGACACGGTTCCGGGCCGGATCTGACCTGTTCAGCCCAATAGTCGTAACCATCGGACCCGGAACCCGCGGTCTGCGCGCGCTAGTTGCGGAGCGGAATGTCGGGAATGGCCGGGATCGCCGGGATCGCGGGAACCAGGGCGTCCACCGGGGGCACGGCCGGAGTCGCCGGCAGGGCCGGAACCGTGACCGGGAGCTTGGGAAGCTCGATCGGCGGGAGCTTGAGATCCGGCAGACCCGGGATGTCCGGCAGGGCGGGCAGTTTCGGCAGCTGGATCGGCGGCAGGTTCACCCCGGCGGGCAGCAGGCCCGTAAGGGACGTGAGGAGGTCCTGCAGCGTCTTGGTGAGGCCGGCGAGGAGGTCGTCGATCGGGCCGGCCGCGACCCGCTCCTCGATCTTCTCCACCTGCCGCTGCACGGACGCCACCCGTTCCGTGACGGCGGCACCGGAACCGTCCGCGGCGCCCGCGGGAGCGGCCGCGCCGGACAGTATGACGACCGCGAGGGCCGACGGGACGAGGACGCGGGCACGGGACGGCTTGGTGCGGTGCATGGAGTTTCCTTCCGTGGTCGCACGAAAGCGGAACAGATTGATCCGCTTCTTCACCCACCGTGCGAACACCTCGTACGGAGCGCAACAGGAACCTGGGCGCGCGGCCGGTCGCAGGGGCTGCGTACGGGCTTCGCGCAGGCGTCCGGAACGGCCTCACCCGGGCCGGGGAAAAGCGCCGCGCGAACGGGCCGATTGAGTGAAGGGGCGGAACCAACCCCCCGACGGGCCAGTTGACCAGGGCGCTCCACCCGTGGGCACCCGTGCGAAAAAAGGACCTGTGATGTTCAAGAAGATCATGACCGCCGCCGCGGTCTCCGCCGTCGCCGTCGGGGCGGGCGCCGCCATCGCGACCCCGGCCATGGCCATCGGCAACGACAACGGGATCAACACCGTCAACGGCAACGGCGCCTCCCAGATCTACGGCAACCAGAAGACCGAGGGCGACCTGAGCCCGCAGCTCGGCCTGGTCCAGGGCACCCTGAACAAGCCCTGCATCGGCCTGCCCGCCAAGGTCAACGCCCAGTCGCTGATCGCCGCCCTCAACATCGGCGTCCAGGACATCAACGTCCTGTCCAACCCGCAGAACCAGCAGTGCACCGAGAACTCCACCCAGGCCAAGGGCGACGAGCCGCTCTCGCACATCCTGGACAACATCCCGGTCCTGTCCGGCAACCTCTCCGCCAACAGCTGATTTCCCGCTCCCCCTTCCGCGTCAGGGCCACGGCGCCCGTGGAGCGAACGACGGGCCCCGGCGGCGTCCAGCCGCCGGGGCCCCCGCACGTGCGGAGCCGCCGGGTCAGGCCGTCCAGAAGTCCCACCACCGGGTGAGGATCAGCATGCCGATCACGCCCAGGTGCAGCGCGGGCGGCGCCCAGCCGAAGTCGGCGAAGAAGGTCCGCAGCGGGCCCGGGGCGGGCAGGATCCCGGTACGGACGTTGTACGCCGTGACCGCCCAGAACATCAGCAGCGTCGCCGTCCAGGCCAGGCAGCACCACAGGCACAGGGCGTTGATCTCGTAGAGCGACTGCACCATCAGCCAGGCGCAGAAGCCGGTGCCGAAGAGGGTGCCGGCGTTCAGTCCCAGCCAGAACCAGCCCCGGTAGCGGGCCCCGGCCAGCAGGCCCGCGGCCACGCAGACCACGACGGCGTAGCCGGCCAGCCCGAGCATCGGATTGGGGAAGCCGAACGCGGCGGCCTGCTCGCTCTTCATCACGCTGCCGCAGGAGACCACCGGGTTGAGGCTGCACGCGGGCTTGAAGTCCGGGTCCTCCAGCAGGAGGAACTTGTCGAGGGTGATCACCCAGGAGGCCAGCAGCCCGGCGGCCCCGGTGACGGCCAGCAGCCAGGCCAACGCCTTTGACGGCGGGGCCGGTTCGCCCTCGGGGCGGTTGCCGGAGCGGCGCTGCTGGCGCGGGACGCTCACTGTATTCGTTGCCATGCCGCCCATATTCCCCCCGATCGCCACATAGCGGCACCAACCCCGCCCAGACGTGCGCAAGTTGACCTGAAGGTGTGGTGGGAACCCCTGATACTTCCCGGACGTTTTACCGAACCCCGGACGTGATGTCAGAGCCAGGGGCTACGTTGTGCTTCCGCGAAGTGACAAGCTGCGACGGCCTGGAGACCCACCTTGAGCGATCCGTACGAGACAACCGAGGCGCACCTCGACCGACTCCTGGGCCGCGCCCTCAACTCCTTCGACCTCCCGGACCCGCTGGTCGAGCGCCTGGGGGCGGCACTCGCCCACAGCTCTTCGCTGTACACCACGCACCACAGCCCGTCGGCGGGGCTGTGGCGGGAGACCCACCGGCACACCTACCTGCTGCCCGACGGCGCCGCCGTCTCCCTCTGGGAGCTGGCCTACCGGCTGAAGGGCGACCGCAGTACCCGGTGCGAGGTGTACGCGGGCAAGGACGGGCTCCGGCTCGCCGTGGCCCGGATCTTCGGTGAGACCCCGTCGGACGCCGTGCTGTCACCGCTCGGGGACTGCGGGGACGAGGACGGGGCCGACGGCGATCTGGCGCTCCTCGGCGCCCTGTTCGCCGCTTCGGCGCCGCGGGAGCGGCACCGCGAGTACACGGTGGAGCAGTCCGCCGACCACGCCCGCCGGGTGCTGCGCCGCGCGGAGAACGCCGACCGCCCCGGGGAGCGGGTGGCGGCGCTGCTGCGCTCGGCCTACGCGCACCAGATCACCCAGGCGTTCGGCGGCCGTCAGAGCCTGGCCGACGGCCGGGACGCCGGTTTCAGCCTGTACGAGCACTCCTTCGTGCTGCTCGACGGGACGGAGCTCAGCCTGTGGGAGGTCGAGCACACGGCCACGCCGGACGGCCGCCACATGTGCGAGGTCTACGAGAGCGAGGCCGCCGCGCGCGGGGCGATGAAGCTGCGGACCCGGGTGCGTTAGCCCCGGGGTCCGTTGGCCCCGGGCCGGACTCCCCCGCCTCCGGCCCGGTCCGCCTCCGGTCAGGCTCCGGTCAGGGGGAGGTCCAGTGGCGGGTCGGCGGTGACACGGACCGCGTCCGGGCGCAGGTCAGCGGGCGTGGGCATGGCGCTGCCCGGGAGCTGTACGGCGGCCGCCCCGTGGGCCAGGGCGCTGGCGAGGGCGGCGGGGCCCGTGCCTCCCGCGATCAGGAAGCCGGCCAGGGAGGCGTCGCCGGCGCCGACGTCGCTGCGGACCGCCGTGACGGGGGCGGTGCCGTGGAAGGCCCCGTCCCGGGAGACCAGGAGCTGGCCGTGTCCGCCGAGGGAGGCCAGGACCGCGCTCGCGCCGAGGCCGACCAGTTCCTCGGCGGCCTTGACCGCGTCCCCCAGGGTGGCCAGGGGGCGGCCCACCGCTTCGGCGAGCTCCGCCGCGTTGGGCTTGACGACGTCGGGGCGGGCCTTCAGGGAGGCCAGCAGGGCCGCCCCGGAGGTGTCGACGGCGATGCGGGCGCCCGCCTGGTGGGCGCGGGTGACGATCTCGGCGTACCACTGCGGCTCCAGGCCGCGCGGGAGGCTGCCGCAGCAGGCGATCCAGGCGGCGTCGGCCGAGGAGGTGCGCACGGTGTCGAGGAGGAGGGCGGACTCGGCCGCGGTGAGCTCCGGACCCTCGGAGTTGATCTTCGTGAGGGTGCCGTCGGGTTCGGCGACCGCGATGTTCGACCGGGTCGTTCCGGCGATGGTGACGGCGGTGACGTCCACGCCCTGGGCTCCGAGGAGTTCGGCGAGCAGGGCGCCGGGGGCGCCGCCGAGCGGGAGGACGGCGGTGGCGTGCACGCCGGCCGCGGCGACGGCCCGCGCGACGTTGACCCCCTTGCCGCCGGGGTCGACCCGGTCCGCGGCGTCGCGGTGCACCTCGCCCCGGACCAGCGCGGGGACTTCGTAGGTCCGGTCGAGGGAGGGGTTGGGGGTGACGGTGAGGATCATACGAGCACGACTTCCGTACCGGCGGCCTCGATCGGGGCCTGGTGGGCCGGGTCGAGCCCGGTATCGGTGATGAGGACGTCCACGTCCGCGAAGGAGCCGAAGCGGGAGAAGCGCTCCTGGCCGGCCTTGGCCGAGTCGGCGAGGAGCACCACCTGGCGGGCGGCGGCGATCGCGGCCCGTTTGACGGCGGCCTCGGCGGGGTCGGGGGTGGTCAGGCCGACCTCGGCGGTGAAGCCGTTGGTCGCGAGGAAGAGGACGTCGGCGCGGATCTCGGAGTAGGCGCGCAGGGCCCAGGCGTCGACGGCCGCGAGGGTGCGGTGGCGGACGCGGCCCCCGACGAGGTGGAGGTCGACGCCGGCGTGGTCGGCGAGTCCGGCGGCGACGGGCAGGGCGTGGGTGACCACGGTGAGCGCGAGCGTCTCGATGCGGGCCATTCCGGCCGCCACGCGGGCGACGGTGCTGCCGGCGTCGAGGATGACGCTGCCGCCGAGGGGGAGCCGGGCGAGGGCGGCGGCCGCGATGCGGTCCTTCTCGTCGGGGGCGGCGGTCTCGCGGGAGGTGAGGTCGGGCTCGAAGCCGAGCCGGCCCGCCGGGATGGCCCCGCCGTGCACCCGGCGCAGCAGTCCGGCGCGGTCGAGGGCGGTGAGGTCGCGGCGGACGGTCTCGGAGGTGACCTGGAACCGCTCGGCGAGGGAGAGCACGTCGACCCGTCCGGCTTCGCGCGCGAGGCGCAGGATCTCCTGTTGACGCTCGGGTGCGTACATGTGGGTTTACGTCCGTTCGATGCCCGGTTGCGTGACCTCGGCTCCGACGGTACCCGCACATGGGGGATAAAACCAAGCTAAACGGACATGCCCGCCCTCAAGGGCGGGCATGTCCGTGCGCGGGACGGAGCCTAGGCGGCCGGGGCCGGGGCCGGTGCGACCGCGCCCTCGCCGCCGCTCCCGTTCTCGTACTCGCGCTGCTGGTCGGCCATCGAGACCTGCTTGCGCGGCAGCAGGAACATCACCGCGAAGATCAGGACGAGGACCGCCACGACCCACCACAGGGCGCTGCGGAAGGCCTCGACGTAGGGCGGACCGTAGATCATGTCGTCGTCGAGCACACCGAAGAAGACGACGGAGGTCAGGCCGAGGCCCAGGGCGTTGCCCATCTGACCTGTGGTGTTGATCAGGCCGGAGGCCGATCCGGCGTGCTCGCGCGGCACCTGGGAGAGCACGGTGTCGGTCAGCGGCGCCACGATCAGGCCCATGCCCAGGCCCATGACGATCAGCGGGGCCGCCATCTGCCAGGACGCGATGCCCATGCCGTAGTGGTCGGACTCCCAGATGTAGAGGAGCAGACCGGCGGCCATGAGCAGCGCGCCCGCCTGGAGCACCTTGCGGCCGAAGCGCGGGACGAGCTTCTGGACGGAGATGCCCGCGGCCGCCGAGACGGCGATCGAGAAGGGGATGCCGGTGGTGCCCGCGCGCAGGGCGCTCCAGCCGAGGCCCATCTGCATGTAGAGCGTCCAGACGAGGAAGAAGATGCCGGTCGCGATGCCGAAGGTCAGCTGGACGGCGATACCGCCGGCGAAGCTCTTGACCTTGAAGAGGGACAGCTCGACGAGCGGGGAACCGTCCTTGCGGATCTTGTACTTCTCGTAGAGGACGAACGCGGCGAAGACGACGGGCGCCAGGCCCATGCAGACGAAGCCCCACAGCGGCCAGTCGTTCTCCCGGCCGTGGGTGAGCGGGAAGATCAGCATGACCAGCGCGAGGGTGGCGAGCACGACGCCGACCAGGTCGAGGCGCAGGGCCTTGGGGGCCTTGGACTCGGTGATGAACCTGCGGCCCATGAGGATGGCGGCGATGCCGACGGGCAGGTTGATCAGGAAGATCGGGCGCCATTCGAGGCCGAAGATGTTCCACTCGGTGAGCAGCGCGCCGAGCATCGGGCCCGAGACGGCACCGAGGCCGATGATCGCGCCGAACATGCCGAAGGCCTTGCCCCGCTCGTACGGCGGGAAGGTGACGTGGACGATCGCCAGGACCTGGGGGACCATCATGGCCGCCATGGCGCCCTGGAGGATGCGGGAGGCGACGAGCATGGAGGGGTCGGCGGCGATGCCGCAGAGCAGCGAGGCGGCCGTGAAGCCGGCGACCCCGATGAGGAAGAGGCGCTTGCGCCCGTAGATGTCGCCGAGACGGCCGCCCGTGATCAGGCCCGCCGCGAAGGCGAGGGCGTACCCGGCGGTGATCCACTGGATCGCGCTGGTGGAGGCGCCGAAGTCCTGGCGCATGCTCGGTATCGCGATGTTGACGATCGTGACGTCGACCAGGTCCATGAAGGCCGCGGTCATCACGATGGCGAGCGCCAGCCAGCGGCGCGGGTCGACGGGTGAGCCGGTTGCTTCTGCCGGGGTGGCGTTCCGCTCTTCTCGTACGGGCCCGTTCGTTCTTTCGGGCGATGTCTTGGACGTCTCGGTGCTCATGGAGAGAAACCTAGACGGGATGTAGGTCAGATGGTGTCCGCATTCGCTGGCAATCTGGGTCCATGAACGACACCCCTGCCCGGCTGCTCACCCTGCTGTCCCTGCTCCAGACCCCCCGCGAATGGCCGGGCAGCGAGCTGGCGGCCCGGCTGGAGGTGAGCGCGCGGACGATCCGGCGGGACATCGAGCGACTGCGCGACCTCGGGTACCCGGTGGAGGCCTCGCGGGGCGCGGAGGGCGGGTACCGGCTGGTGGCGGGCGCCGCGATGCCGCCGCTGCTGCTCGACGACGAGGAGGCGGTGGCGATCGCGGTGGGGCTGCGGGCGGGCGCCGGGCACGCGATCGAGGGGGTGGAGGAGGCTTCCGTACGGGCCCTGGCGAAGCTGGAGCAGGTCCTTCCGGCCCGGCTGCGGCACCGGGTGGGCGCCCTGCAGTCGGCGACGGTCGCGCTGACGCGGGGCGACGGCCCGAGCGTGGACCCGCGCACGCTGACGACGATGGCGGGGGCGGTGGCCGGCCCGGAGCGGCTGCGGTTCGCCTACCGGGCGCGGGACGGGGCCGGTTCGCGGCGGCTGGTGGAGCCGTACCGGCTGGTCAGTACGGGCAGCCGGTGGTACCTGGTGGCCTACGACCTGGAGCGGGAGGACTGGCGGACCTTCCGCGTGGACCGGGTGAGCGAACCGTTCGCGACGGGGGCCCGGTTCGCCCCGCGGGAGCTGCCCATGGACGCGGCCGCGTTCGTGCGGCGCGGGCTGCGGGGCGGGGAGACGTACCCGGTCGAGGTGTCCTTCGCCGCGCCGCCGCGGGAACTGCCGGGGTGGCTGCGCGAGACGGCCGAGGCGGAGGGGGAGGGCTCCTTCGTGCGCTTCGAGAGCGGGGACGCCCCGGAGTGGGTGGCGGCGCGGCTGGCGCTGACGGGGGTGCCGTTCACGGTGCGCGGGCCGGAATTCCTGGCGCGCAGCGCGCGGACGCTGGCCGGCCGGCTGGCGGCGGGGGCAGGGGTGGGGGCCGGGGCGGGCGACCCGGACGGGGACGGCGCGGGGCGGGAATGAGGGAGCCCCGGCACCTGGGGGGGGTTAGGTGCCGGGGCTCGTCCGGGGGGCTGGACGCGGGCCGGTCAGGCCACGGCGTCGAAGCCGGTGTCGCGGGCCATGCGCTTGAGTTCGAGCAGCGCGTGCTTCTCGATCTGCCGGATCCTCTCACGGGTGAGGCCGTGCTGCTTGCCGACCTCCGTCAGGGTCCGTTCGCGGCCGTCCTCGATGCCGTACCGCATCTTGATGATGGACGCCGTGCGCTGGTCCAGCTTGCCGAGGAGGTCCTCCAGTTCCTCGCTGCGCAGCAGCGAGAGCACGGACTGCTCGGGCGAGATCGCCGAGGTGTCCTCCAGGAGGTCGCCGAACTGGGTGTCACCGTCGTCGTCCACCGACATGTTGAGGCTGACCGGGTCACGCGCCCAGTCCAGGACGTCGCCGACGCGCTTCTCGGTGGAGTCGAGTTCGGCGGCGATCTCGGCGTGCTCCGGCTCGCGGCCGTTCTCGCGGTTGAACTCGCGCTGCACCCGGCGGATCCGGCCGAGTTCCTCGACCAGGTGAACGGGGAGGCGGATGGTGCGGGACTGGTCGGCGATGGAGCGGGTGATGGCCTGGCGGATCCACCACGTGGCGTACGTGGAGAACTTGAAGCCCTTGGCGTAGTCGAACTTCTCGACGGCGCGCACCAGGCCGGCGTTGCCCTCCTGGATGAGGTCGAGGAGGGGCAGTCCGCTGCGCGGATAGCGGCGGGCGACGGCCACGACCAGGCGGAGGTTGGAACGGATGAAGACTTCCTTGGCGCGCTCGCCCTCGGCGGCCAGGGCCTCCAGCTCCTCGCGCGCGGGCTCCTCGCGCGCGGGGCCCTCCCCCTCGCGCTCCGTCGCCTCGTCGAGGATCTGCCGGGCGTAGACGCCCGCCTCGATGATCTGCGAGAGCTCCACTTCCCTGGCGGCGTCGAGCAGCGGGGTGCGCGCGATCTCGTCGAGGTACATGCCGACCAGGTCGCGATCGGCGATCTCCCCGCCCACAGCGCGGGCGCTGCTAGTGGACTGACGACGGGCGACGGCGCGGGTTGCCATGCGTGCTCCCTTGCGATGCGGTGAGTCGGTCGCGGTGCGTCCTCGGACACTCTCCCGAGTGCCCGCTTCCGAAGGAAACAACGACTGGAATCGGGACAGAATTCCCCAGCCGGTCCCTGTTTTCCGAGATCTTGCAGTATCCTGCCCCGCCGCTCTTTACACGGAGCTGACAGAGACGTGGCGGGAACTCGCGGAGGCGCAGGTCAGGCCGGGGGCGAAGGCCGCTGCGCACACCCTCGCGGACCCGCCCGGCCACCACGCCGGTGAGACCGCCGTCACATCCGTACGGCGCTTTCCACTCGGCCCCGGCGCCATTCCCGGCCGCACTTCCGCCCCTGAAGACGGGCCGTACCGGCTCCTGGTTGCCTGGACTGACGATCGAATACCCGGATTCACGACAACCGGAACATTTTCGACATTCCTGCTCCCGGCTCGCCCCCGCCCCCGCCCCACCCCCACCCCCACCCGCCCGGGTGAGGTATCGGCATATCCCACCGGCAAGGCCATGGAACTCCCCGAGGGCTACCGCGCCGAGATCATCGAGGGGTTCATCGAGGTGTCACCCACGGGTCGCTACGCACGCGGACAGGTCGCGAACCGGGCACGCCGCGCCTTGGACGCATTCCCGGCCGGCGGAGAGTTCGCAGCACACCAGGACATGATCGTCATCCACGGCCGCGAGGCGTGGATCCCCGATGTGTTCATCACCCTGGAGGACGCCGAGGAGCACGACCGAGGACGGCCTCGGGATCGACGCCTCGGCCGCCCGTCTGATCGTCGAGGCCGTCTCCCCGGCGGCGACGGCATCACCCGCGACCGCACCCGCAAGCGTCGTGCCTACGCGCGGGCCGGGATCCCCGTCTACGTCCTGATCGACGACCACGACGACGGCGGCACCGTCACGGTGCTCAGCGCGCCCGGTCCCGAGGCGGCCGTCTACGCCGACGAGGTCAGGACCGCCTACGGGTCCGGCGCCACCGTCCCGGAGGGCCCCGCCAAGGGGTTCACCGTCGGCGAGGAGATCACCGGGCCCCGCCGGGGGGCTAGCCGAACTGGAGGGAGCGCTTCGAGAGGCCCATCCAGAAGCCGTCCACCGGGGTCCGCTGGGCGCCGAGGTCGGCTTCGGCGGCGCCGAGGGTGACGAAGAGCGGGGCGAAGTGTTCCGTACGGGGGTGGGCGAGGCGGCCCGCCGGGGACTTGGCCTGGAAGTCCAGCAGTGCGTCCACGTCGCGGGCGCCCAGGGCCTCGCGGCCCCACGCGTCGAACTCCGCCGACCAGCCGGGCACGCCGGGGCCGGTGTGCCGCAGGGCGGCCAGGTTGTGGGTGAAGAAACCRCTGCCGACGATCAGTACGCCCTCGTCGCGCAGCGGGGCGAGCTTGCGGCCGATGTCCATGAGCCGGGCCGGATCCAGGGTGGGCAGGGATATCTGGAGCACCGGTACGTCGGCGTCCGGGTACATCTCCACGAGCGGGACGTACGCGCCGTGGTCCAGGCCGCGGTCCGGGATGTCCTGGACGGGAGTACCGGGGGCCCGCAGCAGCTTGCGGACCGAGGCGGCCAGCTCCGGGGCGCCGGGAGCCTCGTAGCGGACGCGGTAGTAGTGCTCGGGGAAGCCCCAGAAGTCGTAGACGAGCGGCGCCGGTTCGACGGCGCCGAGGGCGAGCGGGGCCTCCTCCCAGTGGGCGGAGACCATCAGGATCGCGCGCGGCCCGGGCAGGTCCGCGGACCAGGCGGCGAGCTCGGACGGCCAGAGGGGGTCGTCGGCGAGCGGCGGGGCCCCGTGACTGAGGTACAGCGCCGGCATGCGGGGGGTGGCGGTGGTCATCGGGGGCTCCTCGGTCAGCGGTGCGGGGCCGCGGCGGGCGGTGCGGCCCCGCTCCACAAAGACTAACCCCGCTTCGTTCAAATTTGAACGAAGCGGGGTGTTCAGTCATTCCCGTACCGCCGGCGCCCCCGTCAGTGGGCGATCACCGGAACCTTGAGCCCGGCGTCCTCGGAGCCGGCGCCCGCACCGCCGGCCACCGGACCGCCGGAGCCGGGACGGCCCGTGGTGATCAGGGTGAACGCGATGGTCGCGCTGATCGCCAGGATGCCGACGGCCCACCAGATCGCGGCGGAGTAGCCCTCCACCATGGCCTGGGCCTGGACCAGCTTCCCGGCCGCGCCGCCCGCCGCGGCCTGGGCCGCGTGGTCGGTCAGGTACGCGGTGGTCGCCGAGGCGGCGATGGTGTTCAGCAGGGCGGTGCCGATCGCGCCGCCGACCTGCTGGGAGGTGTTGACCATGGCCGAGGCGACGCCGGCGTCGGCCGGGTTCACCCCGTACGTGGCCAGGGACATGGCCGGCATGAAGGCGGTGCCCATGCCCAGGCCCAACAGCAGCTGCGCCGGCAGGATCAGCGCCGGGTACGAGGAGCCGACCTCCAGCTGGGTCAGCAGCAGCATGCCGGTGGCGGCGAGCAGGAAGCCCGGTCCCATCAGCAGCCGCGGCGCGACGCGGGTCATCAGGCGGGCGCCGATCTGGGTGGAGCCCGTGATCATGCCCGCGATCATCGGCAGGAAGGCGAAGCCGGTCTTGACGGGCGAGAAGCCCTTCACGACCTGGAGGTAGTAGGTCAGGAAGAGGAACAGGCCGAACATCGCGATGACGGCGAGACCCAGCGAGAGGTAGACGCCGCCGCGGTTGCGCTCCAGCAGCACGCGCAGCGGCAGCAGCGGGGACTTCACCTTGGACTCGACGGCCACGAAGGCCAGGAGCAGCGCGGCGGAGGCGATGAACAGGGACACGGTGATCCCGTCCGACCAGCCCGCGGACTCGGCGCGGGTGAACCCGTACACCAGCGAGACCAGACCCAGGGTCGAGAGGATCACGCCCGGGACGTCGAGGCGGGCGCTGTTGCGGGAGCCGGCCGGCTCGCGGATGACCATCCAGGCACCGGCGGCCGCGACGATCGCGAAGGGGATGTTGACGAAGAAGGTCCAGCGCCAGTTGAGGTACTCGGTGAGGAACCCGCCGAGGATCAGGCCGACGGCGCCGCCGCCGCCCGCGATCGCTCCGTAGATGCCGAAGGCCTTGGCGCGCTCCTTGGCGTCGGTGAAGGTGACGGCCAGCAGGGAGAGCGCGGCCGGGGCGAGCAGCGCGCCGAAGGCGCCCTGCAGGGCGCGGGCACCGAGCATCATCGCCTCACCGGTCGCCGCGCCGCCCAGCGCGGAGGCCAGGGCGAAGCCGGCGAGCCCGGTGATGAAGGCGTTCTTGCGGCCCCACTTGTCGGCGATGCGGCCGCCGAAGAGCAGCAGTCCGCCGAAGGCCAGCGCGTACGCGGTGATGACCCACTGGCGGTTGCCGTCCGAGATGCCGAGGTCGGTCTGGGCGGAGGGGAGCGCGATGTTCACGATGGTCGCGTCGAGGACGACCATCAGCTGCGCCAGCGCGATGAAGACCAGGGCCTTCCAGCGACTGGGATCGGCGCCGGCCGGCGCGGGGGCCGCGGCTGTTTTGGACATGGGGGTACCCACTTCACTGTGCGGAATGACTGAAAGGAACTGATAAGAACCGAAATGCGGTGTTGAAGCTAGGTGATGCCGGCCGGTCGCGTCACATGGTTTTACGCCTCAGGTCTTGCAACGTGGTTGCGGCGCCCGGCAGTTGGGAGCGGGACGGAGCCCGCAGCCCGTCGAGGAAGAGCTGGAGGTGGCGGTGGACGAAGCGGTCCGCGCCCATGCAGTCCGTCCCCGGCAGGGGGCGGCTGAGCTGGGACAGGGCCACCATCAGGTCACCCACGCCGATGTCGGTGCGCAGCAGCCCCTCGCGCTGACCGGTGGCGACCAGGGTTTCCACGGCCGCCTCCAACGCGTCGCGGGCGGCCAGGAGTTCGGGGTGGTCGCGGTCGAAGTCGGCGGAGAGCATGGGGCACAGGGCGCCGATCCGCTCGTCGGCCGCGGCGTGCGTGAAGCGGCAGAGCGCGGCGAAGGCGTCCGGCTCCTCGGCCAGGGAGTCCTCGGCCTGGGCCGTGACCCGGTCCATCACGTAGAGCACCACGTGGTGGACGAGGGCGGCCCGGTCGGGGAAGTGCCGGTAGAGGGTGGCGTTGCCGACGCCCGCGCGGCGGGCGATCTCGTCGAGCGGGGCCTCCGCGCCGGTTTCCACGAGCATCTCGCGGGCCGCCGCCAGGATCCGCTCCCGGTTGCGCACCGCGTCGGCGCGCGGCTTCGGGACCCGGCCGGGGGCCGCGRCGGAGCAGGCGGCGGGGGCGCCGAGGTCCACGCACGCCTCGGGGGCGGTCGCCGGCGTACGGCTGGAGCTCTTCATCCGGGGCCTCCCTGGGGCTGGAACTCGTACGGGCCAATCGGCGCCGCCAAACGGGGAGCCGGTCCCCGCTTAGCGGGACTCCCATGCAAACGGGGATTACGTCCCCGGTTATTTCACTCTTGAGTGTGACCCCGACCACATATACATTTGGGCTGTTTCGTCTCATTTGGGCGCTTCCGACGGGCGGGTGCGCCGCGGCCGACGGAGGGTGAGCGCACAGAGCGCAGTCCGGACCCGGCCGGCTGCCGCGGACCCGAAGGCGATCTCCATGCCGCAGACCCGCCACCGGATACGCAGACCCTGCCGCACCGGCGCCTACATCGGCCTGACGGCACTGGCCCTGGGCGTCACCGCCACCGCCAGCACCGGCATATCCGGCCGCAGCCACTCGGCCGCCGGCCCGGTCGCGGCCAGCGCGGAGTCCGTCCTGGCACCCTGCCGGATCGCCGGGACCATGGGCGTCCAGATGTCGGAGGGCCTGCCGACGCCCCCCGGGTACTCCCGGTCGACCGGCGAGGTCCGCGCACTGAACCTGATGATCGACTTCCCGGACGCCAAGGGCGAGGGCTCGGCACTGGACCGGCTGGCGGAGTTCTTCCCCCAGACCTCCGACTGGTTCCGCACCAGCTCCTACGGGCGGCTCACCTACCGGGCCGAGGCTCCGATACGGAACTGGCTGCGGATGCCGATGCCCTTCGCGGCGTACGGGATCGAACGGGGCTCCGCCTACGAGCCCGGCTACCGCCGGCTCGTCGAAGACATCGCGAGGGCCGCCGACCCCGAGGTGGACTTCAGCCGGTACGACCTGATCAACATACTGGTCACCCCGAACGCCGGACCGTCCGCCCTGGACACCGTCCTGTCGGTCACCTTCTCCGGCAACGGGGAGGCCCCGATGGCCGACGGGGTGCCGCTCGCGAACACGTCCTTCGTCTACAGCCGGCAGGACGACGGCTCCGGCACCTACCGTGAGACCGGCTACCGGGTGCTCCCGCACGAGAACGGGCACGTCTTCGGGCTGCCCGACCTCTACACCCCGGACGGGGGCGGCACGGTTGGCCACTGGGACATCATGAGCGAGGACTGGGGAGCCAACAACGACCTCCTCGGCTGGCACAAGTGGAAGCTGGGCTGGCTCGACGGCTCGCAGGTCAGCTGCGCCTCCACATCGGGGGTCAGCGACCACGTCCTGTCGCCGCTGGCCGTCGAGGGCGGGACCAAGCTGGCCTTCGTCCCGCTGTCGGAGAGCGCCGGGTACGCCGTGGAGGTCCGCACCCGGGCCGGGAACGACGAGGCCGTCTGCAAGCCCGGCGTGCTCATCTACAAGGTGGACTCCGAGGTGGACACCGGGCGCGGCCCGGTGTCGGTCGCGGACAGCGCGAGCGGGAGCGGCGGCTGTACGCGGCGGCCCAACGTGCACGCGGAACTGTCGGACGCCCCGTACCGGCCGGGCGAGACCTTCACCGACGAGAAGACGGGGATCAGCGTCTCGGTGGTGGGCGAGCTGCGCGACGGCAGCTTCCAGGTGCGCGTGACGCGGCCGTGAGGGGGCGGGGGCGGGGGCGGGCGGATCCCCGGGAGCGCGGATCCGGCAGGGCGGCGGATCGGGAGGGCGGATCCGGGAAGGCGGCGGATCGGGAGGGCGGATCCGGGAAGGCGGCGGATCGGGAGGGCGGATCCGGGAAGGCGGCGGATCGGGGCGGCCGGCGGATCCGGGAAGGCGGCGGATCGGGGCGGCCGGCGGATCCGGCTCACCCGGACGGTCGCCCCCGCCGACGGCGGGCCGCCTGATCCCACCCTGATGGAGGAGTGCTTTCACCGGCTTTCGGCACGGGATGCGGGCATGGTCGAAACACTGATCCGCTTCCCCCGGAGGAGCCCGTCGTGACCGCCACCCCCACCACCCCCGAAGAGCGCCTGGCCGCGGCCGGTCTGGAGCTCCCCCCGGCCCCCGCGCCCGTCGCCGTGTACGTACCGGCCGTCGTCAGCGGGCACTACGTCCACACGTCCGGCCAGCTGCCCATGGTGGACGGCGCCCTGCCGGTGACCGGCAAGGTCGGGGCCGAGGTCGGCGCCGACCTGGCCAAGGAGCTGGCGCAGCGGTGCGCGCTGAACGCGCTGGCCGCCGTCGCGTCGGTGGCCGGGGACCTGTCCGCCGTGAAGCGGGTGGTGAAGGTGGTCGGCTTCGTGGCCAGCTCCCCCGGCTTCACCGGGCAGCCGGGCGTGGTCAACGGCGCGAGCGAGCTCCTCGGTACGGCCTTCGGCGACGCCGGCATCCACGCGCGCAGCGCGGTCGGGGTGGCGGTGCTGCCGCTGGACGCCCCCGTGGAGGTGGAGATCACCGTGGAGCTGCACGCCCCGATGGGGGTGTGACGGGGCGCCGTCGCGCGAGAACCCGGCGGCGCGCACGCGCGTCCTCGCGTACGTGACCACGCGCTCCGGAACTCCGCGTCTTCCCGCCGGCCTCCGTCGCGGGGGGATCACCGCGGCCCTCGCGGTCCTCGCCGCCCTCGTGATGCTGCTGCACCAACGGCTCCCGGGCGGGGCCGCGGCCGGGCACGCCCGGAGTCTCGTACAGACCTTCCTGCCGTGGACCGGGCTGCTGGTGGTGCCGCTGCTGGCGGCCGCCCTGCTGCGGCGTTCCCGCCTCGCTCTCGGCGCCGTCCTGGTGCCCGCGCTGGTGTGGGGCCTGCTCCACGGGCGCACCCTGGCCGGCGACCGCAGCGGCGACGGCCCGGCCGACCTCACCGTGGCCACCCACAACGTGGACGACGCCAACCCCGACCCGGTGGGCACCGCGCGGGCCGTCGCCGCGTCCGGGGCGCAGCTGATCGCGCTGCAGGAGCTGACGCCGCCCGCGACGGGCGCGTACGAACGGGCGCTGGCGCCGAGCCACCCGTACCACGCCGTCGAGGGCACGGTCGGGCTCTGGAGCACCTTCCCGTTGCGCGACGTGGACGCGACGCCGGTGGTGCCGTGGCGGCTGGTGCTGCGCGCCACGGCCGACACCCCGCGCGGGCCCGTCACCGTCTACGTCGCCCACCTGCCCTCGGTCCGGCTGGGCGCGGGCGGTTTCGCCACCGGGCGGCGCGACGCGGCGGCCCGCCGCCTGGCCGCCGTACTGCGGGCCGGTCCGGGGGGACGGACCGTACTCATGGGGGACCTCAACGGCACCACGGAGGACGACGCCCTGGCGGGCGTGACGAACCGTTTCACCCCCGCCCAGGCGGCGGGCGCGGGCTTCGGCTTCAGCTGGCCGGCGGCACTGCCGGTGGCCCGGATCGACCAGATCCTCGTCAGGGACCTGACGCCGGTCTCGGCGTGGACCCTCACGCGCACGCCGAGCGACCACCTCCCGATCGCGGCGGCCCTGCGCTTCTGACGCCTGCCCGGCGCGGCGCCACGACGATTCCGGGGACCGTCTCGGGGCGGCCGCCCCGGGGCGGCCCTCTCGGAGCCCGTACCGGAGCGTGCGGCGCCGGTTCAGCGCTGGCCGGAAGACGCCCTACCGGAAGTCGCGAATCCGACCGTACCGGACACGGGCACAGCGGGGTTCCGGTTCCACGGAACGCCCGCGATGATCGCGGGCCCCGCCCACCCACCACCGGAACATCCGAATTCCGCCGCCCCGCGGATCCGCGTACCGACGGGCCGGGCCCGTGCGCGAGCCGGGCCCGATGGAAAAGCTCCTGACTTCACCCGGCACGAAGGAAAGAACCTGTCCCAGACGTTATCCGCCCGGAACATCGAGATCGCCTGGCCCGACCTGGGCATCACCGTTACCGCGGAACTCGACGACCGCAATCCCGCACTGGCCGACGCCCTGTGGGAATCGCTTCCTTACCGGAGCCTGCAGGGACACGCGCTGGTGGCGGGAAGCCACCTCTATCACGTGGCCCCGATCCATTCCCTCCTGCACCTGCACGCGTCCCCCCGCATTCCCGACCGACGCGACGCGCCCGACGGAACGGTCTTCTGTTCCGCGCTGCAGCACCTCGGCATCGAATACGGCCCCCTGACCGAACCGATGCCCGCATCCCCCGTCGGCCGGATCAGGCCGGAGGACCTACCGGCCCTGCAGGAAGCGGGCCGGGCCATCCGGGACGCCGTCTACTCGACTACTCGACGAAGAAGCCGATCGTGGCCGAGGTCCGCAAGGCCCGGCCAGGGAGGCGGCCACCGCGTACCCCGCCTGACCCCCACCGACCTCGACGCGAACTCCCTCATCCACGACGTCCACGCCGAGACCGAGCGGATCCGGCTGGATGAACCCACCGAACTCGCGGGTCTCCACCAGAGCTTCATCCCCTCCGGCGCCGGTACCCACCAGACGGTCCTGCCCACCTCCTCTTCGTCAACGGCGAGACCCGCCCGCTGGTCTACGCCGCCTACGGAGGCGTCATCCGGGCCGGCGTCGCGGACATGCCGATCGAGTCGCTGCGCCAGGAGCGCCCCGCCGGAGCGGGCCTGCGGCCCTGACGGCACGTACCCCGCAGGCGGAGCCGCTCCGGCGGCCGGCGGTCGCGTACCGCACCGACGGGAACGGCCCGCTCCGGTCCCTCGACGACACCCGGCACGTGCGCCGACCCCTGCCCGTTCCGCCCGCGCCACCCGCCCGCCCCGGCTCCCCGGGGCGGGCGGACCCGTTGCCCGGCACACCGCGTGGCGGCCCGCCGCGGGCGACGGCCGGAACGCACCCACCGACGTGATCGCGCCATATCCTGCGGCCCGACCGGCGTTCCGCTCCGCCTCCGCCGGCAGGTGCCGCGCCCCTCGGGGCCGCCGAATCCGCACCGCCGACCTGGCCGCTGCACTAATAACCAGCGGTGACATGACGCGCGGACCAACTCTCGTAGAAGTCTACGAAGAGCTGCTCTCAGCCTGCGGAGTTTTCATGTCTTCGCCCCCTAGCTGATTCCGGCCGGTTGGCTGTGTACTCCTCACAAGTCGCAATGCAGCGGGGGGGTCGTGTCTGTCGTGTCCGCACGGCGGCCACATGCGAGAGGCGTTCGTGTGATGCCGGATTTCCGCTCGGGAACTCGCTCTTCCTGACATCTCGCGGAACGAAGGGGAAAGCCTTGACTGAGTCGATATCCGGCCCGCACACAGGGACCGCCTGCCCCGGTCCGGGTGTCACCGTCAGCGCGGAACCCGGCGTCCGAAATCCGTCGGCCCCCGCGCGGGCCGGATCCCCTGGGAACCAGGCGGTCCGCCCGCATCCCTCCTCGGACGGACCCGACCGGAAGGGATGCCGGCCCCGCACGCACCCGGTCGGACCTCGCGGGACGCCGGAGGCCACCCGCGCCGCGGACGACCCCACCCGGGCCGCGCGTCACGAACGCCCGACGACCTGACCTCCGTACGCAGGTCCCGGCCGAAAGCCGCCGGGGGAAAAGCTCCGACTCCGGCCCCCTCCCCAGCGTTCGACCCGCCCCGGCCGGACGCTCCCGCCCCGAGCACACCCACGACACCGCCGACGGCGCCGACTTCAAGACGGCCCCCGCGGGCCCCCTTGTTGTCCCGGATGCGGTGTTCCGCACAGGCAGAGCATCCGGAAAGTCCCCCACCTTCTCCAAAAGGAGCGATCATGACCGCGCACACCGAAGAGATCAGCATCCAGGAACTCCAGCGTGCCTGGATGGACGAGGCCATCAAGCTGGCCACCAACAGCGTGGCGAACGGCGGTGGCCCCTTCGGCGCGCTGGTCGCAAAAGGCACCGAGATCGTCGCCGTCGGGAACAACCAGGTCACCGCGAACCTGGACCCGACCGCGCACGCCGAGGTGAGCGCGATGCGCGCCGCCTGCAAGGAGCTGGACACCTTCTCCCTTGAGGGCTGCGTCCTGATCACCTCGTGCGAGCCCTGTCCGATGTGCCTCACCTCGGCACTCTGGGCACGCGTGGACCGGATCCTCTACTGCGCCGACCGGCACGACGCGGCGGTGGCCGGCTTCGACGACCTCAAGTTCTACGAGCTGTTCGAGAAGAAGCCCGCGTCGCTGTGGCCGACGCCGGTCGAGCAGCTGCAGCTGCCGACCCGGACGGCGCCCTTCAACGCGTGGCTGGCCAAGTCCGACCGCATCGACTACTGACCCGCTCCCGGTCCTCCGTCACTCCGGGAGCGGCGGAGGACCGTCGCGCACCGACGGAGCCACGACCGGCGGGCCGCGCCGGGGCCGGTGGACAGGTCCGGGCGGGGGCGCGCGTCGGGCCGCGGGGCCTCCTCGAAACCGAGCCGCGGAGCCGCGCCCTGATCCGCCACCCTGTCCCTGGGTTGCCCTCGTGGCGGCCCAGGATCTGGCCGAGGCGAGCGGGACTCTCACGCAGAGCATCCGGCCACGTCTCACGCAGGACCCCGCCTTCGTGGGGCTTGCGGGAAACCTCAAAGGCGCAGGTCAGGGAAGTGCTGCGGATGCGTCTGAAAACACTTCGCCACCTGTACCGGAACGCAATACTCATCACCCCAGCTCAGAGGCGTGAGGATCACCTCACCCCCGGTGGGCGCAGTCACCCCCTGAAACCCACACCATCGGTAAGCTCTCGCGGGCCTTTCGGGCACTACCACGTCCGGCATCTGCGGGGCCCGATAGGTACGCTCAGTGAACCCCCCGCTACGACTGTGCCGCCTCGGCCATGGCAGAGCGTCCAATGCCGCCCGGGGGTAGGCGCCGGCCATCGTCGGCGAGCTTGCCGCCGCGTGATCGCCGTGGATCTCTGCGGCGTGGGCTTTCCCCAGGTCGCCCACTGACATCGGGCAGAACTGGAGGAGCTACGGACCGAGGTAGGACATGAGCAAGTCCGGCCCCGACGTTCGTAACCCGGGGAAAGACGAGGACCGCAGCGATGGCCGCCGGGATCAGCGACCACGGAGCCTCCGCCCCGATCTGCTCCCCGTACCAGGTACTGGTCCACCCGACAGCCCCGATCACAGCCAGCGCAGCCATGACGTGCAGCGTTTCCCAAAGAGCAGTCCTGTCTCGAACCGGCTCCAGATCCTTGCGCTCATCCTCGGGCAGCAGGGAACCGAGACGGCCGGAAGCGTAGCCCTCCGCGACGAGGATCAGAAGCCGGGACCGCTCTCGTGCACCGTCGGCAGTCTCGGCATCCAGTCGAAGCTCCGCCCTGCGCAGCGCGGCCACGACCAGTCTGGCGTGCCGATCGATGTGCCCGCGACGCGGTGACGAGCGAGGAATCAATCGGCACCGGCGGCGTGCTCGTAGTACGGCACGCTTCCGTGGCGCGGAGGCTCTTCGAAACAGCCTGGAGCGTGACAGGCCTGAGCTTGGCAGGTACAGCTACGAGCCGGGCGCATTCCGCGATTGTCCCGAGGGCATGGATCACGGGCAGCGTCAGGGCAAGCACGCTTCGTGAGCGTGGGGCACGGAGGGCCATCGGTTGTCTCCAACCGGAAGCTTCCGCCGACCAGGTTCCAGGCGTTGACCCGTTGAACGGACCGCAGCCGGTGCTGGCCGGATGCTGCGCAACATGGGCAGGAGACAGAGCCAAGCTGCCGGCCGGAGCACCTACGAGCCAATCCAGTCCCTCCAGCCGGAGGGTGGCTGTTGCGGCCGATCCCTGATCCGTATCTCAACAGTCAAAGGCAGGCCCGGTACGTAAAACCTCCGCGCACTGGGCCTGCGGGTGTTACCGACAAGGCAGGGCTGGGCCTGGCGAGCCAGGTATCGACCGCCAAGCGATGCCGACTACCCGTCATTCATCCCTGCGTTTGGTGGAGAACGATCTCCCGCACATCCGCCAACCATTGACGCAGCCGCACACCCTTAGGCGGGAAAACGCCAAGCCCCAGCGTCGCCGCCGACTCCTTGAGCATTTGATCCGATTCGTTGAGGATCACGAATTCACGGATCTCGCCCGCCAACTGTCGGAGGTCACTCTCCGAAGCATCTGAAAGGTAGTCGTCCAGAGCCTCCCTGTGCGAGGAGTACTCCAGCGAGAAATCTTGATGGAAGTATGCTGCCAACAGGTGTCGGAGTCCTGGAAAACGCTCTCTCCATTCCCATGAGGTTTGAGGGGGCGACTGGGAGGGAGTTTCCGGCTCTGCGAGGAACTGCCGGAGGTGCCCGCCGATGACGGCAAGACAGCTTTCCACCGTCTTCCCGTGGGGAGGGTGGATGTGAGGCAAGAGGTCGACATCATCCGCGATCTCATCATTGAACAGGCCGGCCTCGAGGAGATCGTCGATTTCGGCTGCCGCCTCGGCTGCGCGCGCGGGCTCGATCGCCGCTTGCCTGAGGTAGGCACTGAGCGCAACTCCGCGACGGTCCTCTGTGTCATCGAAGGCGTAGCCAGTCACTGTATAAGAGCGCAGGAGATCGCGCAGCTCACGGAAACGATCGTTCGACGGTGTCACCTGTTCGTGCCTTACTCTCGAGCTATGGAATGGGATATGAAGTGAGGATTCGGTAGCCGTTCGCAGCGGACGGGTCGCGCTTAAGAACCACTTGCACTCCGTTCACCCATTGCGCGGCGGTTCCGCGTTTGAAGTTCTCCCGGGTCAAACTCAGGCCGGTTGCCTCATCGAATTCCTCAGCAAAGTCCATCTTCTGCCCCTTGGGGCTAGCGAGCCATTCGCACTTGCGGCCATTTGACCCTAACCGCGCCTGATCGTTCGCAACTGTGGAGATCTCAAAGAACAAGCAAAGATCAACTACGCGGACGCCGACGACCGCCGTGACGACCCGTCGGGATGGAACGGACACCGAGGTGGGCCGAGCTGTCGCCTAGTTGAATTGCCCCGGGAGGTTGCGGACGGGTGATGCAGGACTCGGCTGAGGCGTCTTGAACGGGTGAGGGCCTTCCGGGTTCGGTGTGGATTGCGACATCTCCACCGACCAACAGAAGGCCCTCATGCCCCGGTCGCCGGATAGCTACTGCTCAACCGGTTTCAGAGCCCGGTCGGAGGTGTGGGGATCCATCCCCAGCGCGAGACGGTCACCAGTTCCTCGGTCAGGTGGGTGCAGGCTCCGGGAAGATGCGCGTACTGCGTCGGGGAGATCAGAATCGTGTCCGTACGGAAGCGTCGCCACTCTTGCTGAGGTGAGGTCACAGGGCGCGCCTTTGGCACGGATCCGTCCGGCAAGCATGCACAGCCCGCCCAATGACGAAATCACAGCGATCGCAACGCTCTTCCTTCACGGTACCCGCCCACCCTCACGTCGTACCGGTGTCCACACGGTAGACGATCTTCCCGTCGAACTCCGCGAACCCCAAAGACTTGTAGAAGGCGCGCGCGCCGGGGTTGTCGTGGTCCGTCATCCACTCGACCCGACTGCATCCGGGACGAGCGGCGGCCAGGGCACGAAGCTCGTCCATGAGGCGGGCGCCGACGCCCTGGCGGCGGAGGGTGCCGCGGACATAGAGCTCTTTCAGGAAGAGAGAGTGGGAGGAGCCGGCCGCCGGCCAAAGGAACGAGTAGGCGGCGAGCCCGACGAGATCACCAGACTCGTCCTCGACCAAGAGCGCGGACGCCAATGGCGGGGAGCCAAAGAGCGCCTCCTCCACCTGGGAGCGGCGCTCCTCGAGCGGCTGCATCTCGGTCGACCCGTAGAACGGCGACGCCACGGTCCCCAAGGCACCCTCGAAAGCCCGCGCCGTGGAGATCTACGACGAGGACACCGGGCTGATCCGGAGCCGCCGCGTCGACCCGGCCGCCCGCATCTACTACGAGAACGGAGAGAAGACGAAGCGGAAGGTGCGCGGCACCAAATGGTTCTTCGCCTCGGGACGTGACACCGGCTACTGGACCCGCGTCATCTTCAGCTTCGCCCACGTCGCCGGTGGCGAGTACGAGGACGAAGCCGCTATCGCGGTAAGGCAGTTCCGTATGCTGAAGGAGGCGCTGCCCCACTGCATGGGCGTCGTCTACGACGGCGCCTTCCGCGGCGTCCATCGCGACGCCCTCGCGCGGAACGGGCTGCTGGCCATCAACAAGCAGCACGGATCCGTCGCCCCCGTCTTCTACGAACGCATCACCCCCTGCAGGAGCGGCCACGAACTCTGGTGCGACCAAGGCCGCATCGCCGAGAGCATCCGCGTCGACGACGGCACCCGCGTCCTGGAGCCCGTCCCGATCATCAGACTTGAGCACCGGGCCGGAGCCACCAAGAGCCGCTGGTGCCACCTCCTCAAGATTCTTGCCGACACGGAGATCACGACTACCGCGTCCCCGTGGGCATCACCACCACCCCCGCCGACCGGTCCCTCCGCTCCACCGACACCGGCCAGCGCCTCAAGAGCGACACCGAGCGCGGCTTCCACCGAGCCGAAGACCTCCAGCAGATCCCTCAGGCCAGCCTCACCCACCAACTCCTCTACCCCTACCGCGCCGACTCCGAGTCCGTGCACAGCCAGTTCGACCTCAGCCTCTGGAACCGCCGCGTGATCGCCTACGGCGTCGACCGCCAGAAGGTCTTCGTCCTCGGCTTCGCCCTCTCCCAGAACGCCACCAGCCACCAGCCACCAGATCCACCTCGAAGCCCGCAGCAACGCGCAGCAGGCAGCCCGCATCGCCTGACACCCCTCGACCCATCGATGGCGGCCACACCCACCCCGGGGTGTGGCCGTCGCCCTTTGCTCCCCTGCCGGGGCAAGAGGAACAGAACGGACGCCCCAGCCGCCCACCCCGCCCCCGCAACACCCCCAGCCTCCCCGGCTGCCACCCCAGACGCCCAGAAACCCCCAGGTCACAGCCATGCCGTCACCACAGCCCCACGCCTGCGGCAATCCATGCGACCAGCCCCAGCACGATCCGCTAGGCTGTCGGTGGTCAGTCGGCTACTGCGCGCGTGTTGGGGAAAGTGTCCACCCGGGCATCCCCACCCGACATCTGCACATGCCAGCTGACCAGGGCGTTTGACTCGCCGGGGAGGGTGAACCCCACTGGGGTTTCCCTCACGGTTTCCGTCAAGCCCCCGCCTTCGTAGCTCAGGGGATAGAGCACCGCTCTCCTAAAGCGGGTGTCGCAGGTTCGAATCCTGCCGGGGGCACAACGGGAAACGGCCCGGAGCGATCACGCTCCGGGCCGTTTGGCTGCTCCGGCTGACGGCACGACACACCCTGGTACCTCGCACGCGTCGACAGGCACCGTTCCTTGCCGGCGCCGGCCCCTCCGCAAGGACGGAGACGACGCGGCGGCGCCTTCCGCCCTTTCGCCTAGGGGGTGGCGAGGGCGCGTGCGGCCGGGGTCCCGGTGCGTCGTGCGTACGCGAGCCGCTCCCGTACCTCGCGCAGGCTCCGGGGGCGGTAGCCGGGTCCGCAGCCGCAGCAGGCCTGCCGAAAGTCCAGTCCGGCACGGAGCAGGACGGAAACGACCCTCCAGGCGTCCCGGTCCCGCCGTGGCGGAGCTTCGAAGGCGTCACCGGCGAGGAGCATGTCGCGGCGGCATCCCGGGCAGCGGTACGTCCGCGGCTCGGAGTGCTTGAAGGAGACGCGGCACGAGAGGCACACGTACGCGGAGCGGTGGGGCATCCGGCCACTATCCGCCGTCGGGCCGTGCACCGCCATGGGGTTTCCCGCGCGCCGGCCGCCCCGGCCCTTCTTCTCGGCCGCCGCAATTAACAGAATTAATTCTTCGATTTTAGCCGGGCGGTAAGGTGCGCCGCCTTTTTGTTCGACGGAATTCAAGCCAGTGCGGGCGGCAAGGTGACCGGAACGGCACTGGGCCGGTGGGGTGTTCCGCTTTTAGTGTTCTCGGCCATGGAGCTCAACATCGATGCGATTGTCGGTGGAGTCGCGCTCGACGGTGGCATCAAGGAAATCTCGATGCGGCTCATCAAGCAGTGCGCGGCCCCGGATCGCAACCGGCTCAGTGCCGATCTGAGTCATCAGATCAGCCGGGAGCTCGAAAGCCTCGGGCTGGTCACCTTTCCCCGGCGGCTCCCCACGTCCGAGAACGCGTCCGTTTGGGTCATGGCCGCGAGTCATCCGCTGGCACAGGTGGTGCTGGTCGCCTCCGCCTACGCGTCCCTCGACCGGAGCGGCCGGAATCCGCTGCCCGAGCTGTTCGAGAAGTACGCCCTCGCGCGGGACGGGCTGCTGTGATCCGACCGGCGCAGCACGTCAGGTCGGGCGGATTGAGCGGATTGAGCTGATTTCAGAGTTCAGAGTTGAGAGTTCAGAGCTTGAATTTTTAGGCATCAACTAACTTCGGAGGTCACCTGCCCATGCCCGCGAACACCCCCCAGTCCCTCACCGTCACCTGGGGCTCCGAGTCGGTCATCGTCTCCAGCATCGATCGCGACCTCCCGGCCCCCGGCGAGCCTTCCGCGCGGCGGGAGGTCATCGCCGCCGGTGCCGCCAACCCGCAGACCCTGCTGCCCGACGGGGCTTGGCGGGCCATAGCGCGGGCGACCACCATGCCCGAGGGCATCGCCCTGCAGCTGCGCCCGTCCACGGGGGACCCGGGCGGGCTGCTGCTGGAGGAGAACGTCGAGGGCGCCACGCTGCGTTCGGTGGTGACCCGGGTGCACCTGAGCGAACTGCTGCCGGGCATCCAGCCCCGGACCGGCATGGAGGTCAACGAGGTGCCCGACCCGCAGGTGGAGGGGCTGACGCGGGCCGGGCGGCCGTGCGCCGTCGTGCGCTACCGGTACAAGGACTTCGGCCACCTGAAGGACCACGTCTGGCAGACCCTGCACGGCACCCTGTCGATCAACAGTTACGCCTCCTCCATCCTGGCCCGGAAGGTGACCAGGAGCCTGATCACGCACCCGGTCGAGATCACCTTCGAGGACGGCACCCCGTCCTTCCACGGCCTGGTCGTCCGCGACGGCATCACCCGGCTGGCCAGCGCCTGGAACGTACTCGCCGGCCCGGACGCCGACGCCGCCACGACGGCGGCGCACGCGGTCGGATCGCTCTTCGGCGGCGTCCGCCCGGACGCCGGTGGGGCCGCGCCGGAGCTCGACGAGCGGCTGGCCGAGCACCGGGAGCAGTGGCGCGAGGGCATCCGCAAGGAGTTCGCGCACGAGATGGGCCTGCTGGAGCCCGGACTGCGGGCCGCGCAGATCGCCCAGACGTTCGTGGTGCCGGCGCAGATCGCGGTGGGAGCCCAGCACCACCCCGGCCACCCGCTGGCCCCGGAGGACCTCTTCGACGACGCGATCCGCTCGATCCTGGCGAGCGTCCACGTCGACTTCAAGCAGTGGGACGACGCGGCCCAGCACATCGAGGTCATCACGCGCGCCCTCAAGCGGGTCATCCAGCAGGGCGATTCGCCGGTCCCGGCCGAAGACCTCCAAGCCGTCTACGGGCTCGCCGTCGGCCGGACCTCGCCCGACGAGCTGCCCACCGCGTTCCGCGACCACACCATCCCCGGCACCCCGCTGTGGCGCAGCGTCTACCTGGTCCACGCGCTCACCCGGGCCGGGCTGTTCGAGCAGCTGAAGGACCAGGCCAAGACCATCAAGGGCGGTCGGCGGATGGGGCCGAAGGGGTTCGCGGAACTCCTGGGGCCGCTGGTCGACCTGCCGTGGCGCAGTCACAAGCGGGCCGTGACCAAGCAGGCCCGCAACGCGTGGAACAACGGCGGTGTCCTCACCGACGACGTGATGCTGGACTGGGACCCCGTCCCCACCGGCGACTTCACCTCGCTCGTCGGTCCGGCCTCGCGGGGGGACCTGAACGCGCGCTGCACCCTGGCCGTCGCCGGGGGCATCGCCCTGATCGCGGACAAGCTGCTGACGCGCAACGTCGGTTCGGCGCTAAACGCCCCGAAGGAGAAGGGCGGGGTCCCCTTCCGCTCGGACGTGAACCAGGTGGTCCAGGACCTGTCCCGGCAGGACAACGAGCTGGGCCTGTGGACCCTCGCGCTGGCGGCGAACGGCTTCCGGGGCGACGCCCTGCCCGAGAACGCCGTCACCCTGCGCCAGCTGATCCGCAAGGATCCGGACGCCGGGACCCCGGGCCGCACGTACGTCCACTTCAGGGTGGACCTCGCGCAGCCGGACAGGATCGCCCGGGACGAGAACGGGGTCCCGGAGCAGCTGTACCAGTGGGACGTGGTCGCCGCGTCCGACGAGAAGCGGGCGGGGCCGGCGACGGCGGCAGCGGCCGGGGCGGGCACCGGCTCGCCGGGCGCGCC
>NZ_JBFRER010000103.1:0-41120 GCF_052114405.1 Streptomyces sp. M-16
GCGGCCGCCGGGGCCCCGCGGCGGGGAGGCCCCGGGTGCGGCCGGCACGGTCGCCACGGCGGAGCACCGAGCGCCGGGCCGTCCCGGCGGCCGCCCGGACAACAGGAAGCCCGCCGGCTCCCCCGAGGGGGAACCGGCGGGCTGACCAGCCTGTGAGGCTACGGCCGCTGGATCAGCGGGCGTAGTACTCGACGACGAGCTGCTCGTCGCAGATGACCGGGATTTCCTTGCGGTTCGGGTCGCGGTCCAGGCGGAAGGCCAGGGCCTTCAGGTTGACCTGCAGGTAGCGCGGGGTCTCGCCCTCGCCTGCGTAGCCACCCTCACGGGCAACCTGGAACGGAACCTTCTCGCGGCTGCGCTCGCGCACGGTGATGACGTCGTCCGGACGGACACGGAACGACGGCTTGTCGACCTTGGCGCCGTTGACCTCGATGTGGCCGTGAACGACCATCTGGCGCGACTGGTAGATCGTGCGGGCGATGCCCGAACGCAGCACCAGGGCGTCGAGACGACGCTCGAGCTCGACGACCAGCGCCTCGCCCGTCTTGCCCTCGGCCTTCTTGGCGCGGTCGTACGCGCGGGCCATCTGGCGCTCGGAGATGTCGTACTGCGCGCGCAGACGCTGCTTCTCCAGCAGACGGACCTTGTAGTCCGAGTTCTGCTTGCGGCCACGGCCGTGCTCGCCCGGCGGGTAGGGGCGGGCCTCGAAGTACTTGACGGCCTTCGGCGTCAGGGCGATGCCGAGGGCACGCGACTTCTTGACCTTGGGTCGCTTCTGGTTCACGGGGAACCTACCTCCATGTAAGTTAGGTGAGGCTTACCTTATCGAGGAGGACGTAATGTCTCGACCACATGGGATCCCCCTGCCCAGTGCGCAGCGCAGTTCGGATTCAGACGAAACAGAATCCGCTTGCGCCGACGATAAGCAAGGTCAGCCGCGTCCCAGGGAAGGCGTTCGGCAGCTCACCGGAGCCGAACGCGTACGAACCCTCGTAGAGTCCAACGCCTCAGTATCCCTCACCCTGCCGGGTGCTCGTGACACGCACGAGCGCGACGAGCTCGGGAAAGGGGCGCCGGTCGCACGGACCGTCACCCCGGACGGGGACGTGATTCTCCTTGTTTCCGGGGAATCCGCGGCTGCCAGGACTGCCGCTCACGCCCAGGACGACGACCTCACCGCCGTGATCGAGATCACGGATGTGGCGCCGGTGTCCGTGCCCCATCGTATACGCGGCCGCGCCTGGCTCGCCGGGTGGCTGACGCCGGTCCGCGGGGACGAGCGGGCTGCCTGCGCCGCGCTGCTCGCCGAACGGCAGCCGGTGGGCGAGCTGCCGGGCATGTCCGGCTTCCCGGACCCGCCCGGGGGCGCCGGCCCCACCCGCCCCGCCCGGGTGATGCTCCGCCTGGAGGTCGGCGAGATCTCGGTGGACGACCTCTGGGGTGCCGAGCGCGTGGACCCGCAGGAGCTCGCCGCCGCCCGGCCCGACCCGATGACCGCCCACGAGGCCGAGCTGCTCCAGCACCTGCACGCCGCGCACGCCGACCGGGTGGCCGACCTCCGCGGGCTGCTGGGCCCCCGGGCGACGGCCGGCCTGAAGGCCGTCCCGCTGGCCCTGGACCGCCTCGGCCTGCGGGTGCGCTTCACGGACGTGAGCGACGGGGCCGCCCGCTCCTCCTTCGACGCCCGCTTCGACTTCCCGGAGCCGGTGGCGGACGTCTGCGACCTGCGCCGGGCAGTGCACCACCTCTTCGCGGCCGCCGCTCGCTGAGGGCCGGCCGCGAGCGGCTGCCGGCAGCCGCCGGCCGGCAGGGCCGCGGCGACGGCGGCGATGAGCGGAGCCGGGCGTCCCATGACCGGAGCCCGGGCCGCTGCGCCTCGGCGCGGGAGCCGACACGGCTCCGCCGGCGGTCAGGATCCGCCGCGCAGCCGCTCCCGTACCTTCTCCACCACGTCCGCGTAGCGCGCTTCCGCCCCGTACCGGGTCGGCTCGTAGTACCGCTTGCCGTGGATCTCGTCCGGCGCGTACTGCTGCGCGGCGATCGCGCCCGGCACGTCGTGCGGATAGACGTAGMCCACCGCGTGCCCCAGCTTCGCCGCGCCCTTGTAGTGCCCGTCCCGCAGGTGGGCCGGCACGGTCCCGGCGAGGCCGGCCCGTACGTCGGCCAGCGCGGCGCCGATCGCGGTCGTCGCGGTGTTCGACTTCGGGGCCAGGGCCAGGGCGATGGTGGCGTGGGAGAGGGTCAGCGCGGCCTCGGGGAAGCCGATCATCGCCACCGCCTGGGCGGCGGCCACCGCCAGCGGCAGGGCCGTCGGGTCCGCGAGGCCGATGTCCTCGCTCGCCGAGATCATCAAGCGCCGCGCGATGAACCGGGGGTCCTCCCCCGCCTCGATCATCCGGGCCAGGTAGTGCAGGGCGGCGTCCACGTCCGAGCCCCGGATCGACTTGATCAGCGCGCTCGCCACGTCGTAGTGCTGGTCGCCGTCCCGGTCGTACGTGACGGCCGCCCGGTCGACGGTCTCCTCCAGTGTCCGGAGGCTGATCTCCTCTTCGCCCTTGGCGATGGCCGCGCCGGCTCCGGCCTCCAGCGCGGTCAGCGCCCGGCGCGCGTCGCCCCCGGCGATCCGCAGCAGGTGCGCCTCGGCGTCGGCGGGCAGGGTGACCGCACCGCCGAGGCCCCGCTCCTCGGTGAGCGCGCGCCGCATCAGGGCCGTGAGGTCCTCGTCCGTCAGCGGTTCCAGCGTGAGCAGCAGGGACCGCGACAGCAGCGGCGAGATGATCGAGAAGTACGGGTTCTCGGTGGTCGCCGCGATCAGGGTGACCCAGCGGTTCTCCACCGCCGGGAGCAGCGAGTCCTGCTGCGCCTTGCTGAAGCGGTGGATCTCGTCCAGGAAGAGGACCGTCTCCCTGCCGTACCCGCCGGCGGCCCGCTTGGCGCCCTCGATGACGGCGCGGACCTCCTTGACGCCCGCCGTGATCGCCGAGAGCTCGACGAACCGCTTCTGCGTCGCCTGGCTGACCACGTAGGCGAGGGTGGTCTTGCCGATGCCCGGGGGTCCCCAGAGGATCACCGAGGAGGCCCCGGCCGGTCCCCCGGCGCCCTCCCCCACCAGCCGCCGCAGCGGTGAGCCCGGCTTCAGCAGGTGCTGCTGGCCGACCACCTCGTCCAGGTTGCGCGGGCGCATCCGGACGGCGAGCGGCGAGGCCGAGGGGTCCTTCTCCTGGCGGTCCTCGGCGGCTGCGGTGAAGAGGTCTGGTTCCACACGGGAAGCCTATGCGAGGCCACCGACAGGACGGTCCGGCGGCTCAGGAGGTCCAGAAGTCCCACCAGCGGGTCAGGATCAGCATCCCGATGATCCCGACGTGCAGGACCGGCAGCACCCAGGTGAACTCGTCGAAGAAGCTCCGCAGCCAGGCGGGGGCGGGCAGCAGGCCCTCGCGCACGTTGTGCGAGGTCACGTACCAGAACATGACGATGGTGGCGACCCAGGCCAGGCAGCACCACAGGCACAGGGAGTTGATGTTGTACAGCGACTGGTACATCAGCCAGGCGCAGAACCCGACGCCGAAGAGGGTGCCGGCGTTCAGGGTGAGCCAGTACCAGCCGCGGAACCGGGCCCCGGCCAGGATGCTCATGCCGACGCAGATCACGATCCCGTAGGCGACCAGCCCCAGCATGGGGTTCGGGAAGCCGAAGGCCGACGCCTGGTCGCTCTTCATGATGTTGCCGCAGGAGACGATGGGGTTCAGGCTGCAGCCCGGCGTGAAGTTCGGGTCCTCCAGCAGCTTGAACTTGTCGATGGTGATCACCCACGCCGCGAGCAGCCCCGCGGCCCCGGTGATCACCAGCAGCAGGGCGAGCGCCCGGCTCCCGCCGTAGTTCCGCGGAGCGGTATCCGCCCCGGCCGCCGTAGTCGTCGTCATACCCGCCCGCTCCACATCTGCAAGGTCAACAAGCACCGGCCATTGTGCCGCAAGGATCCCGGTGTCCACCGTTCGATGGACATAAGGACGTACGCACGGGGGGTCCGGTGGGGCACATTCCGCCACACCATTCGAGACATGACACAGAACGCGGTGCGGGTGCGGGGGCTTCGCAAGCGGTACGGCGCGGTCACCGCGGTGGACGGACTCGATCTGACGATCCGGCAGGGCGAGGTCTTCGGACTCCTCGGGCCCAACGGCGCCGGCAAGAGCACGACGGTGGAGATCCTGCAGGGCCACCGCCGACGGGACGGCGGTGAGGTCAGCGTGCTCGGCGCGGACCCGGCCACCGCCGGGCGGGCCTGGCGCTCGCGCGTCGGGATCGTCTGGCAGGACGAGTCGGCACCGGCCGAGCTGACGGTACGGGAGACGGTCGAGCACTTCGCCCGCTATTATCCGGCGCCGCGCGACCCGGCCGAGGTCATCTCCCTGGTCGGCCTGGAGCAGAAGCGCGACCAGCGCGTGAAGGGCCTCTCGGGCGGCCAGCGGCGGCGGCTCGACGTGGCGCTCGGTGTGATCGGCGGCCCCGAGCTGCTGCTCCTCGACGAGCCGACCACCGGCTTCGACCCGGCGGCCCGCCGCCGGTTCTGGGACCTGATCCGGCTGCTCGCCGCCGAGGGCACCACCATCGTGCTCACCACGCACTACCTGGAGGAGGCCGAGGCCCTCGCCGACCGCCTCGCGGTCATCGCGAGCGGCAAGGTCGTCGCCGAGGGCGAACCGGCCGGACTGCGGGCCCGGTTCGGCACCGGCGCCACCGTCGAGTGGACCGAGGCCGACGGCACCCCGCGCAGCACGGCCACCGAGACCCCCACCCGTACGGTCGCCGAGCTGATGACCCGCTTCGAGGGCGAGATCCCGGGGCTGAAGATCGGCCGGCCCACCCTGGAGGACGTGTACCTGCGCCTCACGGGACAGCTCGTACCCCCGACCGCGCGGACGCCGGAGGACGCACGATGACCACGACCACCACGACCGGCACGGCCGGCGGGACCGCGGCGGCGGCGCGGGCGCTGCCGGGCGCCTGGGCCCTGGGGCTGGGCCGCGGGGCCCTGGAGATCAAGCAGTTCGTCCGCCAGCGCGACGCGATGATCTTCACCTTCGCCTTCCCCATCGTCTTCCTCGCGCTCTTCGCCTCGATCTTCAGCGACAGCGTGGAGAACACCGGGGTCACCGCCTCCCAGCTCTACGCGGCCGGCATGGTCGCCGCGGGCATCATGTCCACCAGCTTCCAGTCGCTCGGCATCTCGATCGCCGTCGAACGTGACGAGAAGGTGCTGCGCCGGCTGCGCGGGACCCCGATGCCCCCGGCCGCGTACTTCCTCGGCAAGGTCTGGATGGTGCTGGCCACCGGACTCGCCGAGACCGCGGTCCTGCTGCTCGTCGGCTCCACCCTGTTCGACCTGGACCTGCCGGCCTCGGCCGTCAAGTGGCTCACCTTCGGCTGGATCTTCGCCCTGGGCCTGACCGGCTGCGCCCTGCTCGGCATCGCCATCAGCAGCCTGCCCAAGTCCGGCAAGAGCGCCAGCTCGGTCGTGGTCCTGCCGTTCCTGATCCTGCAGTTCATCTCCGGCGTGTTCATCCCGGTCAACGCGATCCCCGACTGGCTGCTGGACATCGGTGCGCTGTTCCCGCTGAAGTGGATGTGCCAGGGTCTGCGCGGGGTGTTCCTGCCGGAGTCCGCGGCCGTCCTGGAGCAGGCGGGCGGCTGGGAGTACGGAAAGGTCGCCCTGGTCCTGGGGGCCTGGGTCGTCGGAGGTCTGGTCCTGTGTCTGCTGACCTTCAGGTGGAAGAACGGGCGCGACGGCTGAACGGCTTCACCGGGACGGCCGGAGCGCGCGAGACCCACGTGTGGGACCGCGCGTTCGGGCCGTGGGACCTCTACTTCGGCGTCGTGTGGGCCGCGACCGCCGCCTTCGTGCTGGGCGCGGACTTCCCCTCGCTGTCGTACCGGCTCCCCGCCGCCGGCCTGCTCGCGCTGCTGATCCCCTGGTACGCGTGGGCCGGGCGGCCGCTCCTGCTGAAGGATCCGGGCGCCGCCCCGGCGCCGGCGCTGCGCTACCTGGGCGTGATGCTGGCCCTGTTCCTGCCCGCGGCCTGCCTGGTCGGCGAGACCCGGCTGATCACCTTCGCGCTCGCCCCGCACTGCTTCATGCTGCTGCCGCTGCGCCGGGCGATCGGCGCGATGGCGGTGGTGTCGCTGCTCCCGGTGGCCGGGTGGGCGCTGCTGTGGCGTCCGGCGGGCCACATCGTCTTCGTGAACGCGGTCGGCTCCTTCGTCACCTTCGCCTTCTCCGCCTTCTTCGGCGCCTGGATCATCCGGATCATCGAGCAGAGCCAGGACCGGGCCTCGCTGATCACCGAACTCGACGCCAGCCGGGAGGAGGTGGCCCGGCTGTCCGCCGCGCAGGGCGCCCACGCCGAAAGGGAACGCATGTCCCGCGAGATCCACGACACCCTGGCCCAGGGCTTCACGAGTCTGCTGATGCTGGTCCAGGCCGTGCAGTCGGAGCTGGAGACCGACCCGGAGCAGGCCCACCGGCACCTGGAGCTGATGGCCGCCACCGCCCGGCAGAACCTGGCCGAGGCCCGGGCACTGGTCTCGGGCGGCGCCCCCGCCGACCTGGACGCGGGCTCCTTGCCGGACGCGGTACGCCGCCTCGCGGCCCGGCAGGACCCGCCCGCGGCCGTGTCGGTGACCGGGGCGGTCCGGCCGCTGGCCGCGGCGCTGGAGGTGGTGGCCCTGCGGTCCTGCCAGGAATCCCTGGCGAACGCCGCGAAGCACGCCGGTCCCGGGGCACGCTGCGCGGTGTCCCTGACCTACGGCGACACCGCGCTGACGGTCACGGTCGAGGACACCGGGCGGGGCTTCGACCCGGCGGCCCCCGCCCCGGGCCACGGACTGCCGGGCCTGCGCGCCCGTGCGGCGGAGGTCGGCGGCGCGGCCGCGATCGACAGCGCGGTCCACTCCGGGACCACCGTCACCGTGACCCTTCCGATCCGCTGAGGAGCCGTACGAGATGATCCGCATCCTGCTGGCCGACGACCACCCGGTGGTACGGGAGGGCCTGCGCGGCATGCTCAGCGCGGAACCGGACCTGGAGGTCGTCGCCGAGGCCTCGAACGGCCCCCAGGCGGAGGCACTGGCCGCACGGCTGCTCCCGGACCTGGACCTGATCCTGATGGACCTGCGGATGCCGGGCGGCGACGGCGTCGAGTCCATCGCACGGATCAGCGCGGCCGGGCTGCCGGTGCGGGTGGTGGTCCTGACGACGTACGAGGACGACCGGGACATCCTGCGGGCCGTGGAGGCGGGGGCCGCCGGCTACCTGCTGAAGGACATGGAGCGGGCGGAACTGGCCGGGGCCGTCCGGGCGGCGGTCCGCGGCGAAACGGTCCTGGCCCCCTCGGTGGCGGGGCGCCTGCTGGACCGCCTGCGCACCCGCCCGGAGCGGCCGCGCCTCTCCGACCGGGAGGTGGCCGTCCTGCGCCTGGTCGCGGAGGGGGCGACGAACGCCGAGATCGGGCGCCGCCTGTTCGTGGCGGAGTCCACGGTCAAGACGCACCTGCTGCGCGTCTTCGGCAAGCTGGAGGTCACGGACCGCACGGCGGCCGTCACCACGGCCATGCGCCACGGCCTGCTGTAGGGGCGACCGGCGAGGGGCGGGGCGGGAGGGCCACGGCTCCCCCACCCCGCCCCACCGGGCGGCACCCGTCAGGCGAGCTTCGCCCGCAGCGTCCCGACCACGTCGGCGAGCGCGACCGGAGCCTGCTCCCCGGACTCCATGTCCTTCATCTGGACCACGCCCTCTTCGAGGTCGCGGTCCCCGGCGACCAGCGCGAACCGCGCACCGCTGCGGTTGGCGTCCTTCATCGCGCCCTTGAGGCCCTTGCCCCCGTAGCTGATGTCCGCCGCCACACCCGCCCGCCGCAGCTCGGTCACCAGACCGAACAGCACCGGCTTCGCCGCGCCCAGGGCCACCGCGAAGACGGAGGTGGCGGCAGGGATGTCCAGCTCGACGCCCTCGGCCTCCAGGGCCAGGACGGTGCGGTCCACGCCGAGCGCCCAGCCGACCGACGGCAGCGCCGGGCCGCCGATCATCTCGGACAGGCCGTCGTAACGGCCGCCGCCGCCGACCGCGGACTGCGAGCCCAGGCCGTCGTGGACGAACTCGAAGGTGGTGCGGGTGTAGTAGTCGAGGCCGCGCACGAGCTTCTCGTCGTCCTCGAAGGCGACCCCGGCGGCCGTGATCAGCGCCCGGACCTCCTCGTGGTACGCCTTGCACGCGTCGCACAGGTAGTCGCGCAGCACCGGAGCGCCGACCAGCTGCTTCTGTACGTCGGCCCGCTTGTCGTCGAGGACGCGCAGCGGGTTGAGCTCGGCCCGGCGGACGGTCTCGGCGTCGAGGTCGAGGCCGCCCAGGAAGGTCTGGAGCGCCTCCCGGTACACCGGGCGGCACTCCTTGTCGCCGAGGGAGTTCAGCAGGATCCGGAAGTCGCGCAGGCCCAGCGAGCGGTACGCCTGGTCCGCCAGGATGATCAGCTCGGCGTCCAGCGCCGGGTCCTCGGCACCGATCGCCTCGGCGCCGACCTGCGAGAAGTGGCGGTAGCGGCCCTTCTGCGGCTTCTCGTACCGGTAGTACGAGCCCGAGTACCAGAGCTTGACCGGCAGGTTGCCCTTCTTGTGCAGGCTCGCCTCCAGCGCCGCGCGCAGCACCGAGGCCGTGCCCTCGGGACGCAGGGCCAGCTGGTCCCCGCCCTTGGTCTCGAAGGCGTACATCTCCTTGGAGACGATGTCGGTGGACTCGCCGACACCGCGGGCGAAGAGGCCGACGTCCTCGAAGCCGGGCGTCTCGATGTAGCCGTAGCCGGAGTTCCGCAGCGGGGCCGCGATGGCCTCGCGCACCGCCAGGTACTTCACGGAAACGGGCGGGATCAGGTCGTACGTGCCCTTGGGGGCCTGGAAAGTAGCCACGAAACTCTTGTCACATTCCTCGTCGTGGGGCGGCGGTGCCGTCCCCCAGGCCGGCGGCGACTTCCCGCAGGTACGGGTTGGTCGCGCGCTCGCGGCCGATGGTGGTCTGGGAACCGTGGCCGGACAGCACCACCGTCGAGTCGTCCAGCGGCAGGCACACGCGGGCCAGCGACTGGAGCATCTCGGCGTGGGAGCCGCCGGGCAGGTCGGTGCGTCCGATGGAGCCGGCGAACAGCAGGTCGCCCGAGAAGAAGACCGACGGGACGTCGGCCGCCTGGGGCATCCGGAAGGTCACCGACCCCTTGGTATGACCGGGCGCGTGCGCCACCGAGAACTCCATCCCGGCCAGCTTCAGGGTGCTGCCGTCGCTCAGCTCGCGGACGTCGTCCGGCTCGCCGACGGTCAGCTCCCCCATGAGCGGCATCCCGATGGAACGGCCGAGGGCCTTCTCCGGGTCGCTCATCATGTAGCGGTCCTCGGGGTGGATCCAGGCCGGTACGTCGTGTGCTCCGCACACCGGGACCACGGAGGCCACGTGGTCGATGTGGCCGTGGGTGAGGACGACCGCGACGGGCTTGAGCCGGTGCTTCCTCAGCGTCTCCTCGACACCCTGGGTGGCCTGGTGGCCCGGGTCGATGATGACGCACTCCTCACCGGCGGCGGGGGCGACCAGGTAGCAGTTGGTCCCCCAGGCCCCGGCGGGGAATCCGGCAATCAGCACGTTCGTCCCTCATTCGTCGTCCGGTGGGAGGCAGTGGTTCGGAATCTGCTGCTCAGAGCCTACCGGCGCCCCTCATTACACAGCGAACCCATATACGGTACGGCCTAACCGAGCCCGGACAGCGGTACCAGAGACGCACAAGGAGACGACCCGGTGGTCACGAGCGATCAGCGTCGGCGACAGCTCGCCAGGGAGAAGTACGAGCGCCAGCAGAAGCGCCGGGCGGAAGCCCGCCGCAAGTCCCGGCAGCGCTGGGCGGTGATCGGCGCGGCCGCGGCCGTGGTGGTCGCCACGCTGGTCGGACTGGTCGTGGGGGGTGTCTTCGACAGCAAGGACAAGAAGGACGCGGCGGCCGAGCCCTCGGCGTCCCCGTCGGCGCCCACGCCGAAGAAGTCGCCGTCCCCGGCGATGGCGATCGACGACAAGGCCAAGTACACCTTCGACCTGCAGACCAGCGCGGGCGCGATCAAGTTCGAGATGGACGCGGCGAAGACCCCGCAGACCGTCAACTCGTTCAAGTCGCTCGCCGACAAGGGCTTCTTCGACAAGACCAAGTGCCACCGTCTGACCACCGGCGGAATCTACGTCCTGCAGTGCGGCGACCCGGAGGGCACCGGCATGGGCGGCCCCGGCTACACCATCCCGGACGAGAACCTGGACTCCCTGGGCAAGCCGAACGAGCAGGGCCAGGTGATCTACCCGGCCGGCACGGTGGCGATGGCCAACACCGGGCAGCCGGGCAGCGGCGGCAGCCAGTTCTTCCTCGTGTACAAGGACAGTCCGCTGGCCCCGAGCTACACCCCCTTCGGCAAGATCGACGCGGCCGGGCTGAAGGTCCTGGAGGACGTGGCCAAGGCCGGGACGGCCGACGGCGGCCAGGACGGCGCCCCGAAGACCGCCGTGGTGATCCAGAAGGGCTCCGTCACCAAGAACTGACGGGGCGGCGCGGCCCGGTCCGGCCGGCCCGTCGCCCGCACGGCGATATTGCGTCGTGCGGGATGCGGACAGCCGGCCCGGCGGTCGCCTATGTTGGCGTTGTGCAGGGCGGGCGCTGCCCGCCCCAGGAAACTGTGGACGATGCCCGGGGGGCGAACCCCCTCGCGGGCATCAGGTGGAGGAGGCGCTGTGAGCAGCGACCCGTGGGGCCGAGTCGACGAGACCGGCACCGTGTACGTGCGTACTTCCGAGGGCGAGCAGGTCGTCGGCTCGTGGCAGGCGGGCACCCCTGAGGAGGCCCTGGCCTACTTCGAGCGCAAGTACGAGGGCCTGGTGGTCGAGATCGGCCTCCTCGAACGGCGGGTGCGGACCACCGATCTGTCCGCCAAGGACGCCCAGACGGCCATCGAGCACCTGCGGACCCAGGTGGACGAGCACCACGCCGTGGGGGACCTCGCGGCGCTGCGCGTCCGGCTCGACAAGCTGGTGGCGACGGTGGACTCGCGGCGCGAGGAGCGCAAGGTCCAGAAGGCCAAGCAGGCGGACGAGGCCCGTACGGCCAAGGACAAGCTGGTGGCCGAGGCCGAGGAGCTGGCGCAGAGCGACCAGTGGCGCAGCGCCGGTGAGCGGCTGCGGGCCCTGGTGGACATCTGGAAGGGCCTCCCCCGGCTGGACCGCAAGTCGGACGACGAGCTGTGGCACCGCTTCTCGCACGCCCGCTCCGCGTTCTCCAAGCGCCGCAAGGCGCACTTCGCCGCGCTGGACGCGCAGCGCGAGGACGCCCGCAAGGCCAAGGAGAAGCTGGTCGCGGAGGCCGAGTCGCTGTCGAAGTCGACCGACTGGGGTCCGACCGCCGCCCGCTACCGCGAGCTGATGGACAGCTGGAAGGCGGCGGGCCGGGCGCAGCGCGAGGCCGAGGACGACCTGTGGAACCGTTTCCGCGGTGCGCAGGACGTGTTCTTCGCGGCGCGCGGCGAGGTCTTCGCCGAGCGGGACGCCGAGCAGACCGAGAACCTGAAGCTGAAGGAGGAGCTGGCCGTCGAGGCGGAGAAGCTCGTCCCGGTGACGGACCTGAAGGCGGCGCGTGCCGCGTTCCGTTCCCTCAACGAGCGCTGGGAGGCCATCGGCCACGTGCCGCGGGACGCCCGTCCCAAGGTCGAGGGCCGCATGCACGCCGTGGAGCGGGCCATCCAGGAGGCCGAGGAGGGCGAGTGGCGCCGTACGAACCCGGAGGCGCGGGCCCGTGCGGCCGGTCTGACGGGGCAGCTCCAGGCGGCGGTGGACAAGCTGCGTGAGCAGATCGACGCCGCGCGCGCGGCGGGCAACAACGCGAAGGCCGACAAGCTGGCGCGGGAACTGGAGGGCCGGCAGGCCCTGCTGGACCAGGCGCTGAAGGGCCTGGAAGAGTTCGGCGGCTGACGGCCCCGGACCGCTTCGGACGGGCACCACCGGTTCCTCCGGTGGTGCCCGTCCGCCGTGTGCGCGTCCGATTCGTTACGTGGTTTCAACACAGGGTGCGCGCTGGGAGCACCTGACACCTGTGTACCGTTGTACGGTGCCGCCTCGGCGGCCTTCTGCCGGGCGACGACCAGGATTGAATGTGACGCATACCCAGATACGCGCTGATGTCCCAGACTCACTACTCGTTGCCGAGCCGCTCACCAGCAAGAAGGACTCCGGGCTCCGAGGCGTCGGACGGCGCGTACTCTCCAACCTGCAGCGTGCGCGGAAGGCGCTGCTGATCCACATCGCACTGCGTGCCACCGGTCTCGCCGTCATGGCGGTCTGGGCGGAGCGCAAGGGTGTGCAGCCGCTGGAGATCCTGGGCGGGCGCTGGGACGCGATCTACTACCTGCACATCGCCGAGAACGGGCTGACGACCCCGCTGGCGACGCCGTCCCCCTGTGCGTTCGCGGGGCCGAGCTGCCAGATGGCGTTCTTCCCCGTCTACCCGATGATGATCCGCTGGACCTCGTACGTCACGGGTCTGCCCATGAACTGGGTGGCGATGGGCCTGGCGCTCTTCGCCTCGGTGATCGCGGCGTGGGGCATCTTCGCCGTCACGGACAAGATCTACGGCCGTCGGGTCGCGCTGTTCACCTGTGCCCTGTTCGCGATCGTGCCGGCCGCGCTGGTGCAGTCGATGGCGTACACCGAGCCGCTGTTCCTCGCCCTGTCGGTGTGGGCGATGTACGCGGTGATGACCAAGTCCTGGCTGACGGCGGGCGTGCTGGCCTTCTTCGCCGGCGCGACCCGGCCCTCCGGTTCGGCCATCGTCGCGGCCGTGGTGCTGGCGGGCGTGTGGGAGTACGTCCAGTGGCGCCGGGGGCGTCGTGCGCAGCGGCCTCCGGTGGGCCGGATCGTCGCGGCCTCGCTGATCGCCCCGCTGGGGTGGTTCGGGTACGTGGGCTACGTCGGCTGGCACTTCGGGCGCTGGGACGGCTACTTCGAGCTCCAGCGGCGCTGGGGTTCGGTCTACGACGGCGGTTTCGACACGCTCAACGAGCTGAAGAAGACCTTCACCGAGGTGCACACCACCCTCAACCACGTGGTGGTCAGCCTGACCGTGGTGGTGGCCGTGGTGCTGTTCGTGCTGATGACCCGTCGGCGCCGGCCCCCGATGGTCGTGTGGATCTTCGCGGCGATGATCATGCTGATGGCGCTGGGCGGGGCGGGCTTCTACTTCTCGAAGATGCGCTTCATCATGCCCGCCTTCCCCCTGCTGTTCCCCTTCGCGCTGGCCCTGGCCAGGGCCCGCCGGAGCACGGTGATGTGGATCATCGGTTCCGCGACCGTGGTGTCGGCGCTCTTCGGGGGCAACCTCAACTTCGTCTGGTGGGGCTGCCCCTGATCCGGCCCCGCTGCCGGCCGCGCACGTGACGGTGGGCGGCCCCCCCCGGGGGTGGCGGCGGTAGACGTCGTAGACGCCCTCCACGCCCCGTACGGCCTTCAGGACGTGGCCCAGGTGCTTCGGGTCGCCCATTTCGAAGGTGAACCGGGAGGTGGCCACCCGGTCCCGGGAGGTCTGCACGGCCGCCGAGAGGATGTTCACGTGCTGGTCCGACAGGACCCGGGTGACGTCCGACAGCAGCCGGGACCGGTCCAGCGCCTCCACCTGGATGGCGACGAGGAAGACGGAGGACTGGGTGGGCGCCCACTCGACCTCCAGCATCCGCTCGGGCTGCTGGGAGAGGGAGTCCACGTTCACGCAGTCGGCGCGGTGAACCGATACGCCACTGCCGCGCGTCACGAAGCCGATGATCGGGTCGCCCGGCACCGGGGTGCAGCAGCGTGCGAGCTTGACCCAGACGTCGTCGACGCCCTTGACCACCACGCCCGGGTCGGCGCTGCCGCGGCGCTTGGCCCGGCCGCGCGCCGGCGGGATGCTCTCCTCGATGTCCTCGTTGGCGGCCTCCTCGCCGCCGAGGGCCTGCACCAGCTTCTGGACGACGCCCTGCGCGGCCACGTGGCCCTCGCCGATCGCCGCGTAGAGCGAGGAGATGTCGGGGTAGCGCATCTCGTGCGCGAGGGTGACGAGGGAGTCGCCGGTCAGGATCCGCTGGATCGGCAGGTTCTGCTTGCGCATGGCCCGCGCGATGGCGTCCTTGCCGTGCTCGATGGCCTCGTCGCGGCGCTCCTTGGAGAACCAGGCGCGGATCTTGTTGCGGGCACGGGGGGACTTGACGAAGCCGAGCCAGTCGCGGGACGGGCCCGCGCCCTCGGCCTTGGAGGTGAAGACCTCGACCAGGTCGCCGTTGTCGAGGGTCGATTCGAGCGGCACCAGCCGCCCGTTGACCCGCGCCCCTATGGTGCGGTGGCCGACCTCGGTGTGGACCGCGTAGGCGAAGTCCACCGAAGTGGCGCCCGCGGGCAGCGCGATGACGTCGCCCTTGGGGGTGAAGACGAAGACCTCGTTGCGGGAGAGGTCGAAGCGCAGCGAGTCCAGGAACTCGCCCGGGTCCTCCGTCTCCTTCTGCCAGTCGAGCAACTGCCGCAGCCAGGCCATGTCGTTGACGGTGTCCTGGCCCGCGCTGCCCTTGGCGGCCTGCGGGACGTCGGTGCGGACCTTGGAGGCGCCGGCGACGGTCTGCTGCTTGTACTTCCAGTGCGCGGCGATGCCGTACTCGGCGCGGCGGTGCATGTCGAAGGTGCGGATCTGGAGTTCGACGGGCTTGCCGCTGGGTCCGATGACCGTCGTGTGCAGCGACTGGTACATGTTGAACTTGGGCATCGCGATGTAGTCCTTGAACCGGCCGGGGACCGGGTTCCAGCGCGCGTGCACCGTGCCGAGGGCCGCGTAGCAGTCCCGGACGGTGTCCACGAGGACGCGGATGCCCACCAGGTCGTAGATCTCCGCGAAGTCACGGCCGCGGACGATCATCTTCTGGTAGACGCTGTAGTAGTGCTTGGGGCGGCCGGTGACCGTGGCCTTGATCCGGGCGGCTCGGAGGTCGACCATCACCTCGTCGGTGACGACGGCCAGGTACTCGTCGCGCTTGGGGGCGCGCTCGGCCACCAGGCGCACGATCTCGTCGTACATCTTGGGGTAGAGGATCGCGAAGGCGAGGTCCTCCAGCTCCCACTTGATGGTGTTCATGCCCAGCCGGTGCGCCAGCGGGGCGTAGATCTCCAGCGTCTCGCGGGCCTTCTTCTCCTGCTTCTCCCGCTTGAGGTAGCGCATGGTGCGCATGTTGTGCAGGCGGTCGGCGAGCTTGATGACCAGGACCCGGGGGTCCTTGGCCATGGCGACGACCATCTTGCGCACGGTCTCGGCCTGCGCCGCCTCGCCGAACTTGACCCGGTCGAGCTTGGTGACCCCGTCGACGAGCAGGGCCACGGCGTCGCCGAAGTCGCGGCGGAGCTGTTCGAGGCCGTACTCGGTGTCCTCGACGGTGTCGTGCAGCAGACCCGCCATCAGGGTGGCGGGGTCCATCCCGAGCTCGGCGAGGATGGTGGTCACCGCGAGCGGGTGGGTGATGTACGGGTCGCCGCTCTTGCGCTTCTGGCCGCGGTGCCACCGCTCGGCCACCTGGTAGGCCTGCTCGATCTGGCGCAGCGTCGCCGTCTCGATCTTCGGGTCGTTGCTGCGGACTATGCGGAGCAGGGGTTCCAGTACCGGGTTGTACGGGTTCGAACGCTGCACGCCCAGGCGAGCCAGCCGGGCGCGCACCCGGTTGGACGACCCGGCCGGCTTGGCCGGGGCGGGCTTGACCGGCGGGGCCGGCGGGGGCGTGGCCGCGGCCGCCGCGGCCGGGTCGGCCTGCGGGTCGGGCTGCGCGGCGGAGAGTGGCTGGACCTCGTCTGGCAAGAGCGCTCCTCACGGGGGTCCCCCCGGACGGAGTCTGGGGGAGGATCCGGGGCCCCGGTCAGGTCCGGATAAACCATGGTAGCGAGGGTTCCGCCGGCCCGTTCTCCGTGGTCGTCCCGCGAGACGCGCCCCCGAGGCGTTTTCCAGCCGGGCGGCGGGGCGGAGGTCCGTGGTCCCCCGCCGGGGCGCCGCACGCGAAAGCGGCGGGTGTCCGGGACCCGGACACCCGCCGCTCGGCCGTACGAGGGGACTCAGACGAGGATCAGCGCGTCCAGCGGCGCCCCGTCGAGCGCGGGAACGAGCTTGGCGCGCCCCGGCAGGAACGACAGCTCCATCAGGACGGCCACTCCGGCGACCTCGGCCCCGGCCCGCCGGATCAGGTCCAGCGAGGCCTCGGCGGTGCCGCCGGTGGCCAGGACGTCGTCGATGACCATGACCCTGTCACCGGCCGACAGGTCCTCCGCGTGGACCTCGATCTCCGCGCTGCCGTACTCCAGCTCGTAGGACTGCGCGAGCGTGGCGCCCGGCAGCTTCCCGGCCTTGCGTACGGGGATGAACCCGATGCCCGCCCGGACGGCGACCGGAGCGGCGAGGATGAAGCCCCGCGCCTCCAGCCCGACGATCTTCGTCGCGCCGTACCGGCCGGCCAGCTCCACCAGCGCGTCCGTCAGCGCCGCGAAGGCGTGCGGGTCGGCGAGCAGCGGGGTGATGTCCTTGAACACCACGCCCGGCTTCGGATAGTCCTGGACGTCCTTGATCCGGCTGAGCAGCAGCTCGCGGACCTCGGGGGAACAGGCGGCGGCGGTCACCGGCGACGCCTCCCCTGACCACCCTGGGAGACGACCTGCGGGGCGTCCTCGGAACCGGGGGCCTCGTCGCCCTCGGGGCTCTCGCCCTTCGCCACGGCGGCCGCCCGCTTGGCGAGCACCCGCTTCCTCAGCGCCTTCATCGCCGGCTCGCGCTCCTTCAGGTCCACGACCAGCGGGGTCGCGATGAAGATCGAGGAGTACGCGCCGGCCGCGAGGCCGACGAACAGCGACAGGGAGATGTCGTTGAGCATGCCGGCGCCCAGGAAGCCGCCGCCGATGAACAGCAGGGCGCCGACCGGGAGCAGCGCCACGACGGTGGTGTTGATCGAGCGGACCAGCGTGCCGTTGATGCTGCGGTTGGCGATCTCGCTGAAGGTGTAGCGGGTCTGCTTCGTGATGTCCTTCGAGCCCTCCTTGAGACCGTCGAAGACGACGACGGTGTCGTAGAGGGAGTAACCCAGGATCGTGAGCAGACCGATCACGGTGCCCGGGGTGACCTCGAAGCCGACCAGCGCGTAGACGCCGACGGTGATGGTGAGGTCGTGGATCAGCGCGATCAGCGCCGCGACCGCCATCCGCCACTCGAAGGCGATGGCGAGGTAGATCACCACGAGGACCATGAAGATCGCCAGGCCGGTCCAGGCCTTGTTGGCGATCTGCTCGCCCCAGCTCGGGCCGACCAGGTCGGCGTTGATCTGGTTCTCGGTGACCTTGAGGTCGGTGGCGAGCTGCTTCTTCACGGAGGCGGCGGAATCGGTGTCCAGACCGGAGATCTGGATGCGCAGACCGCCGGTGCCGAGCTGCTGGACGGTCGCGTCGTGGCCGGAGGCCTTCTGCGCGTCCGCCGTCGCCCTGGCGACCGAGACGGCCGTCTTCGGGGTGGTGAAGACGGCACCGCCCTTGAACTCGATGCCCATGTTGAGGCCCTGAACGGCCAGGGCCACGATCGCCGTGATGGTGATCAGGATGGAAACGCCGTACCAGACGAAGCGCTTGCCGACGAAGTCGTAGCCGACCTCACCGCGGTACAGCTTGGCGCCGAGATCTCCCAGCTTCGACATCTCTCACGCCTCCTTTGCGTCGACGGGGGCGGGGACGGGGCCCGTGCGGCGGGACCGGCGCAGCGGCGGCTTGGCGCCCAGGCGCTTGGGGTCCAGCCCGGACCACGGGTGACCGCTGGAGAAGAACTTCGTGCGCGCGACCAGCGTCATGATCGGCTTGGTGAAGAGGAACACCACGACCACGTCGAGCAGGGTGGTCAGACCCAGCGTGAAGGCGAAGCCCTGGACCTTGCCGACGGTGACGATGAAGAGCACCGCGGCGGCGAGGAAGGACACGAAGTCGGAGACCAGGATGGTGCGCCGGGCGCGGGGCCAGGCACGCTCGACGGCCGGACGCAGGGTGCGGCCCTCGCGGATCTCGTCCCGGATGCGTTCGAAGTAGACGATGAACGAGTCTGCCGTGATACCGATGGCCACGATCGCGCCGCAGACGGCCGGCAGGTTCAGGGCGAAGCCGATGCCCTTGCCCAGCAGCGCCATGATCGTGTAGGTGAGCACGGCGGAGACCATGAGGCTGACGACGGCGATGAAGGCCAGGCCGCGGTAGTAGATCAGCAGGTAGATCACCACGAGGGCGAGGCCGATGGCGCCGGCGATCAGGCCGGCCTTCAGCTGCTCCCCGCCGAGGGCGGCGGTGACCGTGGTGACGCTGTCCTCCTGGAAGGACAGGGGCAGCGCGCCGTACGACAGCATGTTGCCGAGGTCCTGCGCGGACTGCTGGGTGAAGCCACCCGAGATCTCGGCGTTGCCGCCGGTCAGGGCCTGGCTGACGGACGGGTCGGAGATGACCTCGCCGTCGAGCACGATCGCGAACTGGTTCTGCGGGGCCTGCTTGGTGGCCAGCTCACCGGTGATCTTGGCGAACTTGTCGGCGCCCTTGTCGGTGAACTGCATCGTGACGATCCACTGGCCACGCTGCTGGTCGATGACGCCCTTGGCGTCCTTCACGTCCTGGCCGTTGACCTGGGCCGGACCGAGGACCCACTTGCCCCAGAGGTTGCCGCGCTTGCCACAGGCGAGCATCGGGTCCTCGGGCTTGGCGCCCTTGCCGGCGGCGGCGCGCTGGTCCTCCTTGGTGYAGTCCAGCGCGGCGAACTTCGCCTGCAGGTCGGCGACGGCGGGGTCCACGGGCGGAGTGCTCGGGGCAGGGGTCGCGGGCGGGGTCGTGGCCTTGTCGTCTGCCTTCTTCGACTCGCCCGCCGAGGGCGAGGGAGTGGGGGTGCCCGGGGCCTTGAGGGCCTCGCTGAGCACACGGCCCTGGGAAGTGGCGCTGGACGACGGGGTGGCCGGGGCGGAGGGCTTGCCGCTGCCTTCGGCCTTCGGGGCGCCGGATCCGCTCGCGGAGGGGGTCGGGGACCCGCTCGGCTTGGTCTCCGGGGCGACGGGGGCGCCGTCGGCGAAGCCGAGCACGGGGCGGAAGTAGAGCTGGGCGGTGGTACCGACCTGCTCGCGCGCCTGCTGCTCGTTGGTCCCCTTGGGGATGTTCACGATGATGTGGTCGCGGCCCTGCGTCTGGACCTCGGCCTCCGAGACGCCGAGACCGTTGACGCGGCGCTCGATGATGCCGACCGCCGTGTTCATGTTGGTCTCGTTGACCGCGTCCGGCTTGCCGGGCTCGCTCTTGGCCTTGAGCGTGATGCTCGTACCGCCCGCGAGGTCGATGCCCAGGCGGGGGGTCGTCTGCTTCGTGAGGAACATCCCCGCGGTGAGCGCCACCATCGCGATCAGGATGATGGCCAGGGCGCGCCCCGGCCTCCCCTGAGCCCCCGTGGGCCGCCGGCCCTTCTTCGGTGCTGCCACCTTGTCGTTTCTCCCTGTCCAACCGTCCCGCGCCGGGTCAGCGCGCGGACGGCCACGAAATGTGTGGTGGGGACCCCTGCCCCCCGCAGAAGTTCACTGCGGGCACCGCGGCGTCGCCGGTCGGGCGCCACCGCGGTACCGGCCGGACGCTACTTGGTGCCGGCCTCGCCGTCGGACTTGCCGTCCTTCGGCTCGTCGCCCTTGGGCTCCTCGTCCTTGCCCAGGTCGAGCTTGGGCTCGTCGCCCTTGCCCAGGTCGAGCTTGGGGGCCTCGGCCGCGTCGCCGTCCTTCGACAGGTCCGTCTTCGGGGCGTCGGCCTCGGTCAGCGAGGAGGCGTCGTCCGGGACGACCGGCGTGTCGAGGGTCAGGTCCTCGGTGGTGCCGTGGACGATGCGGTTGTACTCCTCGTCCTCCAGCACGGCGCCGATGGCGTTCTTCGCGTAGATGGCGTGGACGCCGGGAGCCACCTCAAGAGTGACCGTGTCGTCACCGATCTCCTTCACCGTGGCGTACATGCCGCCGATGGTGCGGACGCCGGTGCCGGGCGACATGTCGTTGCGCATCTGCGCGGCCGCCTGCTGCTTCTTCTTGGCGGAGCGGGTCATCAGGAACATCGCCCCGATGAGCACGATGAACGGGAGGAGTGTCACGAGATTCACGGGACGGAGATCCTTCGCACGACCGCACGGGAGACGGCCATTTTCTACGGGGGTGGGCACGCCGACCCGAAGGGTCGGCATCGGCGGAGTCTAGGCGAGTCCGCACCGATGGAACAACGCCCAGCATGGCACCGCAGTTCCTGACCGGGGAAACGCCCGCGCCGTCAGGCCCCGAACAAGCCCTGTTGTCCCCTTGGTCCGCCGCCGGCCTGCTGCGGGGGGACAAGCCCCAGGTGAGCCCATGCGGCGGGGGTGGCGACCCGCCCGCGCGGGGTACGCGCCAGCAGTCCCTCCCGGACCAGGAAGGGTTCGGCCACTTCCTCGACGGTCTCCCGCTCCTCGCCGACCGCCACCGCGAGCGTGGACAGGCCTACGGGGCCGCCGCCGAACAGCTTGAGCAGGGCCTCCAGCACCGCCCGGTCCAGCCGGTCGAGCCCGCGCGCGTCCACCTCGTAGACCTGGAGGGCGGTTCCGGCCACCTCGCGGGTGATCACCCCGTCGGCCCTCACCTGGGCGTAGTCGCGGACGCGGCGCAGGAGGCGGTTGGCGATGCGGGGCGTGCCGCGGGAGCGTCCGGCGATCTCGGCGGCGCCGGCGGTGTCGATCTCCACGTCGAGGAGGCGGGCGGAGCGGTGGACGACCCGCTCCAGCTCCTCGGGGGCGTAGAACTCCATGTGGCCGGTGAAGCCGAAACGGTCCCGCAGCGGCGGGGGCAGGAGGCCGGCCCGGGTGGTCGCCCCGACCAGGGTGAACGGCGGCAGTTCCAGCGGGATGGCGGTCGCTCCGGGGCCCTTGCCGACGATCACGTCGACGCGGAAGTCCTCCATGGCCATGTACAGCATCTCCTCGGCGGGCCGGGACATGCGGTGGATCTCGTCGAGGAAGAGGACCTCGCCCTCCTGGAGCGAGGAGAGGATGGCGGCGAGGTCGCCCGCGTGCTGGATGGCCGGGCCGGAGGTGATCCGGATCGGCGCCCCCATCTCGGCGGCGATGATCATGGAGAGCGTGGTCTTGCCGAGGCCGGGCGCGCCGGAGAGCAGGACGTGGTCGGCGGTGGCGCCGCGCTGCCTCGCCGCCTTGAGGACGAGGTCGAGCTGCTGGCGGACCTTCTCCTGGCCGACGAACTCACCGAGGTCCTTGGGGCGCAGGGCCGCCTCGACGGCGGTGTCCTCGCCGTCGGCGCCCGCGGCGACGATGCGGGCCTCGTCCTCGGTGGTGGTGTCGTCGTCCCAGTTCACGGTGTCAGTCTGCCTTCTCGGTGCGTACGGTGGTCTCTGCTGTGCCGTTCCCCGGGCCCTGCCCCGGACCCCATGGGGCGCGGTCCGGGCGGAGAGCGGCGGGGGCGGGCTCCGCGCGGCGGCACCCGGCTCAGCGGGCTCGGTTCAGGGTCTGGAGGGCAGCCCTCAGCAGCTGCGGGACCGGGGCGGAGCCGCCGGCCGCGATCGCGGCCTCGGCCTGCGGCGTCACCGCCGAGACGGCCTCGTCCGCCTCCCGCGCGGCGTAGCCCAGCCCGATCAGTGCCGCGGAGAGCTGCTCGGTCCACGGGGCGGGTCCTGACGCCGCCGCGCGCTGCGCACCGACCAGGCCGCTCGACCCCAGCGGAGCGCCCAGCTTGTCCTTGAGCTCCAGGAGGAGCTTCTGGGCGCCCTTCTTGCCGATTCCGGGCACCGCCGTCAGGGACTTCTCGTCGCCCGTGGAGACGGCGAGGCGCAGCGCGTCGGGGCTGTGCACGCCGAGCATGGCCTGGGCCAGCCGGGGCCCGACGCCGCTGGCGGTCTGGAGGAGCTCGAAGACCTGGCGTTCGTCGTCGTCGGCGAAGCCGTAGAGGGTCAGCGAGTCCTCGCGCACGACCAGGGAGGTCGCCAGCCGGGCCGGATCACCGATCCGCAGGCCCGCGATCGTGTTCGGCGTGCACTGCACGGCCATGCCGACGCCCCCGACCTCGATCACGGCGAGGGTGGGGGCGAGTGCGGCGACCTGGCCGCTGACGAAGGCGATCATCGGGTACGGCCTTTCGAGGCGGCGTGCAGGGCGGCCGCCCGCTGGAGTCGGTTCTGGGCGGGGGCCCGCCAGATGTGGCAGATGGCGAGGGCGAGGGCATCGGCGGCGTCGGCCGGTTTCGGCGGGGCGGATAGCCGCAGCAGCCGGGTCACCATGGCTCCGACCTGCGCCTTGTCGGCCCGGCCTGTGCCGGTGACGGCGGCCTTGACCTCGCTGGGGGTGTGCAGGGCGACCGGTATGCCGCGGCGCGCCGCGCAGAGCATGGCGACGGCGCTGGCCTGGGCGGTGCCCATGACGGTGCTGACGTTGTGCTGGCTGAAGACCCGCTCCACGGCGACGACTTCGGGGCGGTACGTGTCGAGCCATTCCTCGATGCCCCGCTCGACGGCGACGAGCCGGTCCCCCAGTTCGGCGTCCGCGGGCGTGCGCACGACACCGACGCCGATCATGGTCAGCGGCCGCCCGGCGACCCCCTCGACCACCCCGACGCCACACCGCGTCAGGCCCGGGTCCACCCCGAGTACGCGCATGTCCGCCCCCCGCTCGTCGATCGCCTGTGCGTGCCCGTGCAGGCTATCGGCCGCCACTGACAAAGCGACGGGCCGACGGGGTGTGTCCCGTCGGCCCGTCGCTGTGAGCGCGGGTCAGGCGTCGACCTTCTCCATGACCTCGTCCGAGACGTCGAAGTTGGCGAAGACGTTCTGCACGTCGTCGCTGTCCTCCAGCGCGTCGATCAGCTTGAAGATCTTGCGGGCGCCCTCTTCGTCCAGCTCGACCTGCATGGTCGGCAGGAAGTTGGAGTCGGCCGAGTCGTAGTCGATGCCGGCCTGCTGGAGCGCGGTACGTACCGCGACCATGTCGGTGGCCTCGCTGATGATCTCGAAGCTCTCGCCGAGGTCGTTGACCTCTTCGGCGCCGGCGTCGAGCACCGTCTCCAGCACGTCGTCCTCGGAGAGCTCGCCCTTGGGCAGCAGGACGACGCCCTTGCGGTTGAACAGGTACGAGACCGAGCCCGGGTCGGCCATCGAGCCGCCGTTGCGGGTCATGGCGACGCGCACGTCGGAGGCGGCACGGTTGCGGTTGTCGGTGAGGCACTCGATGAGCACCGCGACACCGTTCGGACCGTAGCCCTCGTACATGATCGTCTCGTAGTCGGCGCCGCCGGCCTCAAGACCGCCGCCGCGCTTGACCGCGGAGTCGATGTTCTTGTTCGGGACCGAGCTCTTCTTGGCCTTCTGGATGGCGTCGAAGAGCGTCGGGTTGCCATCGATGTCGGCACCGCCCATACGGGCCGCGACCTCGATGTTCTTGATCAGCTTCGCGAAGAGCTTGCCGCGCTTGGCGTCAACCACGGCCTTCTTGTGCTTCGTCGTAGCCCATTTAGAGTGGCCGGACATCTGCCTGTCTCCTTCGCGTCACCAACAATGTTCGCCTCAGATCCTACCGGGACGCCGTCAGAGCCCCGCGCGCACCATGTCGACGAAGTACGCGTGAACGCGGTCGTCCCCGGTCAACTCGGGGTGGAACGAGGTCGCCAGCACATTGCCCTGGCGCACGGCGACCGTGTGGCCCTCGTACGTGGCGAGCACCTCGGCGGTGGCGCCGACGGACTCGACCCACGGGGCGCGGATGAAGACGCCCTCGACGGGGCCGCCCGCTATGCCCGCGAAGTCGATCTTCGCTTCGAAGGACTCGTTCTGGCGGCCGAAGGCGTTGCGGCGCACGATCATGTCGATGCCGCCGAGCGTCTCCTGGTCGTCACGGCCGTCGAGCAGCTTGTCGGCGAGCATGATCATGCCGGCGCAGGTGCCGTAGACGGGCATGCCCGCCCGGACCCGCTCGCGCAGCGGCTCCAGCATGCCGAACAGCACGGCGAGCTTCGACATGGTCGTCGACTCGCCGCCGGGGATCACCAGGGCGTCGACCTCGGCGAGCTCCTCGGGGCGCCGGACCGGCCTGGCCACGGCGTCCGCCGCGGCCAGGGCGATCAGGTGCTCCCGTACGTCGCCCTGGAGGGCCAGGACACCGATCACGGGGGTGGTCATGTCCGACTACCAGCCGCGGTTGGCGTAGCGCTCGGCCTCGGGGAGGGTGTCGCAGTTGATGCCGACCATGGCCTCGCCCAGGTTGCGGGAGGCGTCCGCGATGATCTTCGGGTCGTCGTAGAAGGTGGTGGCCTTCACGATGGCGGCGGCGCGCTTGGCCGGGTCGCCCGACTTGAAGATGCCGGAGCCGACGAAGACGCCCTCGGCGCCGAGCTGGCGCATCAGCGCGGCGTCGGCGGGGGTGGCGACGCCACCGGCGGAGAACAGCACGACCGGGAGCTTGCCGAGCTCGGCGACCTCCTTGACGAGCTCGTACGGGGCGCGCAGCTCCTTGGCGGCGGCGAACAGCTCGTTGTTGTCGTAGCCGCGCAGGCGGGCGATCTCGTTCTTGATCTGGCGCAGGTGCCGGACGGCCTCGACGACGTTGCCGGTGCCGGCCTCGCCCTTGGAACGGATCATGGCCGCGCCCTCGGCGATGCGGCGCAGGGCCTCGCCCAGGTTGGTGGCGCCACAGACGAAGGGGGTGGTGAACGCCCACTTGTCGGAGTGGTTGACCTCGTCGGCCGGGGTCAGGACCTCGGACTCGTCGATGTAGTCGACGCCGAGGGACTGCAGGACCTGGGCCTCGACGAAGTGGCCGATGCGGGACTTGGCCATGACCGGGATGGAGACGGCCTCGATGATCTCTTCGATCATGTTCGGGTCCGACATCCGGGCCACGCCGCCGTCCTTGCGGATGTCGGCGGGGACCCGCTCCAGGGCCATGACGGCCACGGCGCCGGCGTCCTCGGCGATCTTCGCCTGCTCGGCGTTGACCACGTCCATGATCACGCCGCCCTTGAGCTGCTCGGCCATGCCGCGCTTGACGCGGGAGGTGCCGATGGCCGACTCAGCGGACTGGGAAGAGGTGGGAAGCGTGCTCACGGGTTGACCTCACTCGAAAGGAAGACGGGTACTACTGGGCTGAGAAAACCCCACGGACCAGTCCACTGCAAGGGCCAATGTGGAGCCGGTGGCCCCTCGACTTGTCCCCCGCGGCACTGGCCGGACCCGCCCGCACCTATGCGGGACGGTCCGCCAGGTCCACCGGAGGCTCATCGTCCATTTCGAAGGCGAGCGGGAACGGCGCATGTCCCGCCAGTCTGAACCACCGCACCTTGCGGTGGCGGCGCAGCGCGCGGGCGGCCCGTACGGCGTCGTTGAGGAACCGCCGCGCCATCGGGACCCGGCGCACGGCCGCGGCCAGGTCCTCGGCCGCCGCCTCTCCCCCGGGAGCCGCCTTGAGCACCTCCACCTGGTCGGCGTCCGCGAACACCGCCCGCAGCGCCTGGCTGAGCTCGCTCTCGGCGACCTCCCGCTGCTCCTCCTCGGCCTGCCGGGCCGCGTGGGCGGCCTCGTACAGCACGAGCGACGAGGCGGGGTCCAGCGCGCCGGAGGTGGCCACTTCCAACACCACGGAGGCGCGCCGCACGAGCTGCGCGTCGAGGGCGGCCCGGGCGGCGTCCATGCGCGTGTGCAGCCGGTCCAGCCGCCCGGYGGTCCAGCTGAGGTAGACCCCGACGACGCCGAGCGCCACCGCGATCCAGACAAGGTTTTCGATCACGGGCCGCGACACTACCGGCTACGGGAGGCCGTTCGCTCAGCCGTCCCGCGAGAAGCCGAGGCGGGTGCGGAGGGGGACGCGTTCGTCGGCGGCCACTGCGGCCGCGCCGTCGGTCACCGTCTCGTAGACGGCCAGGATGTCCGCGCCGACCGTCGACCAGTCGAAACGCCGTACGTGGGCCGAGCCGCGGGCGCTGAGCTCCGCGCGCCGGGCCGGGTCGCGGAGCAGGGCGACGGCGGCCGTCGCCAGCGAGCCCGCGTCCTCGTTGGCGAAGAGCTCGCCCGCCGCGCCCTGGTCCAGGACCTGGGCGAAGGCGTCGAGGTCCGAGGCCAGGACGGCCGCTCCGGCGGAGAGGGCCTCGACCAGGATGATCCCGAAGCTCTCGCCGCCGGTGTTGGGGGCGACGTAGACGTCCACGCTGCGCAGCAGGCGCGCCTTGTCCTCGTCGGAGACCATGCCGAGGAACTCCACCCGGGAGCGCAGTTCCGCGGGGAGGGAGGCCACCGCCTCCTCCTCGTCGCCCCGGCCCGCGACGAGCAGCCGTACGTCCGGGCACTGCTCGGCGATGGCCGGGAAGGCGGCCATCAGCACCGGCAGGCCCTTGCGGGGTTCGTCGATGCGGCCGATGAAGCCCAGGGTCCGCCCGGACCAGTCGGGATTCGGGTCGGCCTGGGCGAAGAAGTCCACGTCGACGCCGTTGGGGATGACCACGGCGTCCCCGCCGAGGTGTTCCACCAGCGTGCGCCGGGCGTACTCGCTCACCGCGATCCGGGCGCTGATCTTCTCCAGCGCCGGCTGGAGGATCGGGTACGCGGCGATCATCGCCCGCGAGCGGGGGTTGGAGGTGTGGAAGGTCGCCACGATCGGGCCCTGGGCCGCCCAGCAGGACAGCAGCCCGAGGGAGGGCGAGGTGGGCTCGTGGATGTGGATCACGTCGAAGACGCCGTCGTGCAGCCACCGGCGTACCCGGGCGGCCGACAGGAAGCCGAAGTTCAGCCGGGCGACCGACCCGTTGTAGGGCACCGGCACCGCCCGCCCCGCCGAGACCACGTAGGGGGGCAGCGGGGTCTCGTCGTCGGCCGGCGCCAGGACCGACACCTCGTGGCCGAGACGGATCAGGTGCTCCGCCAGGTCACGGATGTGGAACTGGACGCCGCCCGGCACGTCCCACGAGTACGGGCACACGATGCCGATCTTCACTACGGGCGCTCCTCCAGGTCGTCGAGCCACAGGCGCTGCAGCATGTGCCAGTCCTCCGGGTGGGCGGCGATGCCCCAGGCGAAGGCGTCCGCGAGCGCCTGGGTCATGGCCGCGGTCTTCTCGGTGCGCGTCCCCGTGCCGGGCACCTCCACCTCGGGGTGGATCCGGCCGTGCATCACCGGGGTGTCGCCGTAGTGCAGGGTCGCCGGGAGCAGTACGGCGCCGGTCTGCTGGGCCAGCAGGGCCGGGCCCGCCGGCATCCGCGTCCTGGCGCCGAAGAAGTCCACTTCGACCCCCGAGGCCGACAGGTCGCGGTCCGCGACCAGGCAGACCATGCCGCCGGAGCGCAGCCGCCGGGCCAGGGTGCCGAAGGCGGCGCCGCCGCTGTGCGGCAGCACCTCCATGCCCAGGCTCTCGCGGTAGGCCACGAAGCGGTCGTAGAGCGACTCGGGCTTGAGCCGCTCGGCGACCGTGGTGAACGGGACCCCGATGTGGCCGATGGCCCAGGCCCCCGCGAGGTCCCAGTTGGCCAGGTGCGGCAGGGCGACGATCACCCCGCGCCCGGTGGCGAGGGCCTCGCGCAGGAGGTCCTCGTCCTGGAAGCGGACGTCCGTGCTGAACCGCCGCGGGTCCATCGTCGGCAGCCGGAAGGATTCCATCCAGTAGCGCATGTACGAGCGCATGCCGGCGTGCGAGAGCTCGCGCAGCCGCTCGGGGCCCGCGTCCGGCACGACCCGTGCCAGGTTCGACTCCAGCCGCAGCACGCTCTTGCCGCGCCGCTTCCAGGCCACGTCGGCGATCTTGCGGCCGAGGGCCACGGCGGCCGGTTCGGGGAGCTTCTTGACGCCGGCCCAGCCGAGCCCGTACAGGCCGTCGACCAGCTTGTCCTGTGCCTTGCCCATCAGGCGGCACCCCCCTCGGACCCGGCCGCGGCTTCGGCGTCGGCCTCGGCGGCCTCGCGGCGCACGGTGACCACCCGCTGGATCAGGGTGACGAGCGAGCCCGCCGCCACGACCCACAGGGCGATCGGCAGCAGCACCCCGATCCAGGAGGGGACACCGAAGGTCTGGAGCCCGGACAGCCCGGCCGCGACCAGGGAGATCACCAGTCGCTCGGCGCGTTCGATGAGCCCGTTGACGGCGACCGGCAGCCCGATCGACTCGCCGCGGGCCTTCGTGTACGAGACCACCTGGCCGCTGGCCAGACAGAAGATCGCCACGGCGCACAGCGCGTTGTCGTTCCCGTCGCCCGCGTACCAGAGCGCGAGGCCGCCGAAGATCGCCGCGTCGGCCACCCGGTCGAGGGTGGAGTCGAGGAAGGCGCCCCACCGGCTGGAGACCCCGGCCTGGCGGGCCATGTTCCCGTCCACCAGGTCGGAGAACACGAAGAGGGTGATGGTGATCGTGCCCCAGAAGAACTCGCCCCGGGGGAAGAAGACCAGCGCTCCGGCCACCACTCCGGCGGTGCCGATGAGGGTGACCGCGTCCGGGCTCACCCCCCGACGGAGGAGAAACGCGGCGAACGGCGTGAGAACACGCGTGAAGAATGCACGCGCGTACTTGTTCAGCATGGCCTTCCCGGAGGGTCGCTGGGCCGCACGGCCACCACGGCCACCGGCTGGCCCATCGTAGCCAGCGCCCCGGGCCCGTCACGCCGCGCACCCACCGGTTCGCGCCGCGCAATCCGGCCGCCGTGCCACCGTCACGCTCCGGACAGCCGCCGGTACGACGTATGGACGCAGTGTGACACCGGTGCAAAGCTCGAAGGACCCCGATCACCCTCCTCACCGCGACACCAGGAGGCACGAGCAGCATGGGAGCCACATCACACCAAGCCGGAGCCGCCGGCAGGGCACTGACGGCCGACCGCCCCTCTTCCGTACGGAACGTCGTGCTGGTCGGCCACAGCGGTGCGGGCAAGACCACCCTCGTCGAGGCCCTGGCCCTGACGGCGGGGGCCGTGAACCGGGCCGGACGGGTCGAGGACGGGGGCACGGTCTCGGACTACGACGAGATCGAGCACCGCCGCCAGCGCTCCGTCCAGCTCTCCCTGGTCCCCGTCGAATGGGCCGGCATCAAGATCAACGTCCTGGACACCCCCGGATACGCCGATTTCGTCGGGGAACTGCGGGCCGGTCTGCGCGCGGCGGACGCGGCCCTCTTCGTCGTCTCGGCCGCCGACGGGATCGACGGGGCCACCCGCATGGTCTGGGAGGAATGCCAGGCCGTCGGCATGCCCCGCGCCATCGTCGTCACCCATGTGGAGGCAGCCCGCTCCGATTACTCCGAGACGGCCGCCGCCTGCGGGGAGGCCTTCGGAGCGGAGGACCCCGACGCCGTCGTCCCGCTCTACCTGCCGCTGTACGGAGCCCGCGGACCCGACGGCCACGCCCCGGTCACCGGCCTGATCGGCCTGCTCTCCCGGCGCGTGTACGACTACTCCTCGGGCGAACGGGCCGAGCGCGACCCGGACGCCGCCGAGCTCGCCCTGATCGACGGCGCCCGCTCCCGGCTGATCGAGGGGATCATCGCCGAGAGCGAGGACGAGAGCCTCATGGACCGCTACCTCGGCGGCGAGGACATCGACGTCAAGACCCTGATCGACGACCTGGAGCGGGCCGTCGCCCGGGGCACCTTCCACCCCGTCCTGATGGCCGCCCCGGCCGCCGACGGCGCCCGTCAGGGCCTGGGCACCGTCGAACTCCTCGAACTGATCACCGGCGGCTTCCCCACCCCCGAGGAACGCGCCCCCGTCAGCGTCACCGCCCCCGACGGCTCCCCGCGCCCCGCCGTCACCTGCGATCCGGCCGGACCGCTCCTCGCCGAGGTCGTCAAGACCTCCTCCGACCCCTACGTGGGCCGCGTCTCCCTGGTCCGCGTCTTCTCCGGCACCCTGCGCCCCGAGGAGACCGTGCACGTCAGCGGCCACGGGCTGGCAGACCGCGGACACGAGGACCACGACGTCGACGAACGCGTCGGCGCCCTCACCTCCCCCTTCGGCAAACAGCAGCGCACGCTCGGCGCCTGCATCGCGGGCGACCTCGCCTGCGTGGCCAAACTCACCCGCGCCGAGACCGGCGACACCCTCTCCGCCAAGGACGCCCCCCTCCTGATGGAGCCCTGGGCGATGCCGGACCCCCTGCTCCCCCTCGCGATCGAGGCCCACAGCAAGGCCGACGACGACAAGCTCTCCCAGGGGCTGGCCCGGCTGGTCGCCGAGGACCCCACGATGCGGCTGGAGCAGAACCCGCACACCCACCAGCTGGTCCTGTGGTCGCTGGGCGAGGCCCACCAGGACGTCGCCCTGGAGCGGCTGCGGACCCGCTACGGGGTCCAGGTCGATCCCGTCCCGCACAAGGTCAGCCTGCGCGAGACCTTCGGCGCGAAGGCCACCGGCCGCGGCCGGCACGTCAAGCAGTCCGGCGGCCACGGCCAGTTCGCCATCTGCGAGATCGAGGTCGAACCCCTCCCGGCGGGCAGCGGCATCGAGTTCGTCGACAAGGTGGTCGGCGGCGCCGTGCCCCGCCAGTTCATCCCGTCCGTGGAGAAGGGCGTACGGGCCCAGGCCGCCCGCGGCCTCGCGGCCGGCTATCCGCTGGTCGACGTACGGATCATCCTGCGCGACGGCAAGGCGCACTCGGTGGACTCCTCCGACGCCGCCTTCCAGACCGCCGGCGCCCTCGCCCTGCGGGAGGCCGCCGCCGACACCCCCATCCACCTCCTGGAACCGGTCGCGGAACTCGACGTGCAGGTCCCCGACGCCTACGTCGGCGCGGTCATGAGCGACCTCGCGGGCCGCCGGGGCCGTGTCGTCGGCACCGAGCAGGCCGGGCCCGGCCGCACCCGGGTGCGCGCCGAGATCCCGGAGATCGAGATCGGCCGGTACGCCGTGGAGCTGCGCTCCGTGTCGCACGGCACGGGCCGGTTCAGCCGCGCCTACGCCCGCCACGAGCCGATGCCGCCCCACCTCGCGGACAAGGTTCGCGAACAGGCAGAGAAGGGAAACCAATTGACATAACGTCACGCCTGCCGCCCACCCGACCCGCTTGCGGTGGGCGGCATTTCCCTGTCCCATGACCAAGGGGCGGTGTCCGCCGATAGGCTTTTCGGCGCGGCGGACGGAACGACCGGGCACAACGACTACAGCGGCACGACAAAGAGCACAGTGGCACGGCGATGGGGGCAGCGGTGGCGGACGACGGTTTCGACTTCAGGCCCGGGGCACAGATTCCGCTCCAGGGGGGCGGCGGCCAGACCGCCGCGACCAACGCGCTCGCCTCCGCCGCGTACCGCGACGGCGGCAAGGACACCGCGCTGTCCTCGATACTCGGGGCCAACAGCGAGAACCACCCGGCTTCGGTGAAGCCCCCGAAGATCTCCCTGTTCGAGCCCAACCTCGGCGAGGCCTTCTGCCGGGCCGTGGAGGCCCGCACCCTCTCCCCCGGCCGCAAGCCGCTCATCCAGTCCTTCGGCGCCGACCCGCAGACCGTCGTCGAGCACTGCCTGGCGGCCTCCCGCATCCGCAAGGAACGCGACCGCAAACTGCGCCTGATCATGCTGGTCTGCGGTGTGGTCTTCCTGCCGGGGCTGCTGCTGTGGCTCGGCCTCTTCCAGCTGCGCAAGACCCTCGCCAAGGGCGAGGGCAAGAAGAGCACGTGGATCGGGACCGCCCTGCTGGTCGGCGTCGTCGTCGTGGCCGCGGTGCTGCTCTACCGGGTGGTCTACCGGGCGCCGGGCAGCGGCGTGCTGGAGCTGTACCTGTTCGGCTCGCTGGCCGCCCCCGCGCTGGGCTGGTTCCTGGCCCGCCGGATCTGCGAGAACACCGCCGCCGACCTGCGCTCACGCTGGGACGGCCTGCTCGGGGGCGGCGGGGTCGCCGCCAAGATCCCGGACGCGGTCCCCGGCAACCCCGACGAGAAGGCCCGCGAGGACCTGCGCCACCAGCTGGCGAAGCTGACCGCCGAGGACCGCAGCAACTCCGTCTTCTACGCCGGCCCCAAGGGCATCCTCGGCATGGGCACCCGCTGGGGCAGCTGGCAGATGGCCGAGGAGCTGGTCCCGAGGACCGAGGGCGCGGAGATCCACCCCTTCCGCAGCTGGGACGTCATACGCGCGATGGACGCCCAGCTGCGCAAGCTGGAGCGGGGCCCGCTGCACACCGGCGGCTTCCCGGCCGCCTCCATCCAGCACTGGATCGTCACGCCCGTCGGCGAGGGCGCCGCGGAGGTCGCCCGGCCGAGCGGCGAGGACGTGGACACCTTCCTCGTCAAGACGCACGAGATCACCCGGATCTGCAACGAGCAGCAGTTCAGCGCGGGCAACCGGCACTACCTCGGCATCCAGTACCCGCTCTGGGACGGCCAGCTCGTGATCACCATGCTGGTCACCGTGACCGTGCTCTACAAGACCCTGCGCGTGGACGTCACCGCCCACGCCCTCGGCCCGGTGCACGGCCTGTTCACCACCAAGTCCAAGGCCCCGGTCATAGAGGTCCCCAAGTCCGTGCGCTTCTGGGAGACGGTGGAGCGCCCGCTGCCGCTGGTGGACGCGAGCGAGGTCGTACGGCTGGCCGTGCGGGCCCCGCTGACCTGGTACCCGCCGCTCCTGGAGTACTTCGGCGGCAAGCTGGTCCTGCCCGAGCCCTTCGGCCTGCGGCACGTCTGGGCCGGCACGATGTGGCGCCACCGCTTCATGGCGGACGACGCGCTGCGCACGGTGGCCCCGGTCCTGCGTGCCGTGCACGCCGCGGCGTTCAAGGTGCTGGAGGAGAACGGCGTCGACACGGACCGCTTCACGAACCGTTCCTCGATCATGAGCGGCCTGATCCAGGAGCCCGCCCCGCGCAAGGCCGACGTCTACGACGCCTAGGTACGCTGAAGAGGAGGACGGATCCGACCCGGGGAGGAGCCACCATGACCGAGCGCAAGCCGCCCGGTGTCAGCTTCGAGTCCTTCGTGGACCGGCAGATCCGGGAAGCGGCCGACCGCGGCGAGTTCGAGAAGCTGCCGGGCTGGGGCAAGCCGATGGCCTCGCTGGACGCGCCCTACGACGAGCTCTGGTGGATCAAGGGGAAGCTGCACCGCGAGGGCTTCTCCCCGCTGCCCCCCTCGCTCGCCCTGCGCAAGGAGGCCGAGGACGCCCTGGAGAAGGTCCGGGAGGCCCGTACCGAACGGCGGGTACGGGCCGTCCTCGCGGAGGTCAACGAGAAGATCCGCGCGGCCCTGCTCAGGCCGCCGCCGGGACCTCTCCTGAACCTCACCGAGTTCGACGTAGAGGCCGTGGTCGCCGACTGGCGCGCGGACCGCGAGGCCTAGGGCCGGCCCCGGCAGCAGCCAGGGCCGGAAGGGGGCCGGTACCCGCAAGTGGACCGGCCCGACCGGGCCGTTTCCGTTTTCCCGGGGAAACGGCCCGGTCGACTAGTCGACGGGCCAGGCGTCCGCGAGCATCTGACGGGTGTCGGCCAGGAGCTGCGGCAGCACCTTGGTGTGACCGACCACCGGCATGAAGTTCGTGTCCCCGCCCCAGCGCGGCACGATGTGCTGGTGCAGGTGGGCGGCGATGCCCGCGCCGGCGGCCGCGCCCTGGTTCATGCCGATGTTGAACCCGTGCGCACCGGACGCCTTGCGCAGCGCGACCATGGCCCGCTTGGTGAGGTCCGCGAGTTCGGCGGTCTCGGGGCCGTCGAGCTCGGTGTAGTCGGCGACGTGCCGGTACGGGACGACCATCAGGTGGCCGCCGTTGTACGGGTAGAGGTTCAGCACGGCGTAGACGTGCCGGCCCCGCGCCACGATCAGGCCGTCCTGGTCGGACATCTCCGGAATCCCGCAGAAGGGACAGCCGTCCCCGGCCTCCGGGCCGGTCGGCTTGTTCTCCCCCTGGATGTAGGCCATCCGGTGGGGCGTCCACAGACGCTGGAACGCGTCCTGCGTACCCACACCGATCTGCTGCTCCGGCTCAATCGTCATAGGACGCAGCATATGACCTAGTCCCTGCGGACGAGGAAGGCCCCCGGAAAGTGATCGCTTTCCGGGGGCCCGCCGGCTGCCGTGCGGCCGTGGATCAGACCTGGACGCGGTCGGCGACGACCTTCGCCAGCTTGGCCAGGGCCTCGTCCTTCGCGATGCCGTTCTCCTGCGAACCGTCGCGGTAGCGGAAGGAGACGGTGCCCGCGGCCATGTCCTCGTCACCGACGATGATCATGAACGGGACCTTGAGCTTCTGGTGGTTGCGGATCTTCTTCTGCATGCGGTCGGAGGAGGCGTCCACCTCGACCCGCAGACCCTGCCTCTTCGCCTCGGCGGCGAACTCCTGGAGGTACTCCACGTGCCCGTCGCCGATCGGGATGCCGACGGCCTGGACCGGGGCCAGCCACGGCGGCATGGCGCCCGCGTAGTGCTCCAGCAGCACCGCGAAGAACCGCTCGATCGAGCCGAACAGCGCACGGTGGATCATGACCGGACGCTGGCGCGATCCGTCCGGGCCGGTGTACTCCAGGTTGAAGCGCTCCGGCAGGTTGAAGTCGAGCTGCACGGTGGACATCTGCCAGGTGCGGCCGATGGCGTCACGGCACTGGACCGAGATCTTCGGGCCGTAGAACGCTGCGCCGCCCGGGTCCGGGACCAGCGGGAGGCCCTGCTTCTCGGCGACCGACTGGAGGACCGCGGTGGCCTCCTCCCAGACCTCGTCGGAACCGACGAACTTCTCCGGGTCCTTGGTCGACAGCTCCAGGTAGAAGTCGGTCAGGCCGTAGTCGCGGAGCAGGTTCAGCACGAAGGTCAGCGTGCGGTCGAGCTCCTCCGCCATCTGCTCCTTGGTGCAGTAGATGTGCGCGTCGTCCTGGGTGAAGCCGCGCGAACGGGTCAGGCCGTGCACGACGCCGGACTTCTCGTACCGGTACACGGTGCCGAACTCGAAGAGGCGCAGCGGCAGCTCGCGGTAGGAGCGGCCGCGCGCGTCGAAGATCAGGTTGTGCATCGGGCAGTTCATGGGCTTGAGGTAGTAGTCGGTACCACCGTCGAGCTGCATGGGGGGGTACATGCCCTCCGCGTACCAGTCCAGGTGGCCGCTCTTCTCGAAGAGCGCGCCCTTGGTGGCGTGCGGGGTGTAGACGAACTCGTAGCCCTCTTCCTCGTGCCGCTTGCGCGAGTAGTCCTCCATGGTGCGGCGGATGATGCCGCCGCGCGGGTGGAAGACGGCCAGGCCGGAGCCGATCTCGTCCTGTACGGAGAACAGGTCGAGCTCGGTGCCCAGGCGCCGGTGGTCGCGCTTCTCGGCCTCGGCGAGGAAGTCGAGGTGCGCCTTGAGCTCGTCCTTCGACGGCCAGGCGGTGCCGTAGATGCGCTGCAGCATCGGGTTCTTCTCGCTGCCGCGCCAGTAGGCGGCCGCGTTGCGCATCAGCTTGAAGGCCGGAACGTTGCGGGTGGTGGGCAGGTGGGGACCGCGGCAGAGGTCCTTCCAGCACAGTTCGCCGGTCTTCGCGTCGAGGTTGTCGTAGATGGTCAGCTCGCCGCCGCCCACCTCGACGTTCGCGCCGTCGTCGGTCGACGCCGAACCCTTGATCCCGATGAGCTCCAGCTTGTACGGCTCGTCGGCGAGCTCCTCGCGGGCGGCCTCGTCGGTGACCACGCGGCGGGCGAAGCGCTGGCCGCGCTTCTGGATCTCCTGCATCTTCTTCTCGATGGCCTTGAGGTCATCGGGGGTGAAGGGCCTGGCGACGTCGAAGTCGTAGTAGAAGCCGTCGCGGACCGGCGGGCCGATGCCCAGCTTGGCCTCGGGGAACAGCTCCTGCACGGCCTGCGCCATCACGTGAGCGGTCGAGTGGCGCAGGATGTCGAGGCCGTCCGCGGAGGAGATCTCCACCGGCTCGACGGTCTCCCCGTCGCGGACCTCGTACGCGAGGTCCTTCAGTTCACCGGCGACGCGCGCGGCCACGATGGTGCGCTCGCCGGCGAAGAGCTCGGCCGCCGTAGTGCCCGTGGCCACCACGCGCTCGTCCCGCTCGGAATCGCGTTGGATGATCACACGGACGTCTGACACCTGTCACTCCTGACTCAAGGGATGCGCGAGCGAACACTGCGCGCCTGAATCGTACCGAGCCGAGAGGCCGCGCCGCCAAACGGTTACGGCCCGCCCGCGGCGCTGGCTACCCTGGGCCGCGTCCGCCCGCCACCGACCGCAGGAGTCCACCCCGTGCAGAGCCCGCTCGTCCGCCCGCTGGACCTGACCGACGACGCGACCGCCGGGGCCGTGCACCGGATCGGCCGTGCCGCCTACGCGGTGGAGGCGGAACTGATCGGCTTCGACGGCATCCCCGCCCTCGGCGAGAGCCTCGCGGAACTGCGGGCGCGGCCGCTGCGCTGGCTGGGGGCCGTGTCCGGGGACGGCACGGTCGCCGGGTTCCTGGCCTGGGAGGCGGCGCCCGAGGGGGTCGTCGCGCTGGACCGGCTGTGCGTGGACCCGGCGTGGTTCCGCCGCGGCATCGCCTCGCTGCTGCTGCGGCACGCCCTGGCGGAGCCCTTCGCGGGCCGGACCGTCGAGGTCACGACGGGCGCGGACAACACCCCCGCGGTGACCCTGTACGAACGCCTGGGCTTCGTCCGCGGAGCGGACTTCTCCCCCGTCCCGGGACTGACCATGGCCTCCTTCACCCGAGTCGACGGAGCGGCCCCGGCAGCCCCGGCGGCCCCCTAGGACGGTTCGCCGATCGCGGCCGGCAGCGTCCGGAGCCGGCCGACGGGCGGGAACACGCGCGCGACGACCCCGGCGGCGGAGCAGGACGCGGCCACGGCCAGGGCGTTCCTCAGTCGTCCGACGGCAGGACGTCCTCGGGCTCGAAGCCGTCGTCCAGTGACTTCATCAGGCGGTCCCGTTCGACCTCGTCCAGGGGAACGGGCGTCACGTCCGTGGCGTCCGTCAGCCGGCGGAAGCCGCCCCGGCGCTGGAGCCGGCCGCTCACCCGGACCGGCAGGCCCACCAGGTGGGCGTGGCCCGCGATCCGGTACGCCTCCTCGTCGAGCGCGGCCCGCACGTACGGCACCTCCGCGCCCGCCAGCACCCGCAGCCGGACGGTCCCCCCGCCCCCCGCCGCGGCCCGCCGCATCCGGACCACCGCCCCCGCGAGCCGTACGGGGACCGCGGGTTCCTCGCGGGTGTAGCGGGCGGCGGCCTCCCGCAGCACCGGCAGGTCACCGGGCGAGAACTCCACCGGCTCGGGCCGCGCCGCGCACCCGGCGGGGACCCCGGCCGCCGGCGCCCAGGCCAGCGCGATCCGGGCCCCTTCGGAACCCCGTACGAGGGCGATCAGCGCGTCGGCGAGTTCGCGGCTGACCCCCGCGGCCACGGCGGCGTCGAAGGCGTCCATCCCGCCGGTGGCCCGCCGGTAGTCCACCGCCTCCCGGGCCGCGTGCAGGGCCTGGTGCAGCCGGGCAACCACGCCCCGGCCCCCGTCGACGGGCACGTACGCGGTGAGCCGGCGCCCGCCCGGCGAGGGCCCGACCAGCACCCCGTCCAGGACGCGTTCGGCCTGGGCCCGGTGGCGGGCGCCGTAGTACCCGGCGCGGGCGCGGTCGGCGAGGGCGCCGGCCACCAGCAGCCGGCGGGCCGCCGAGCGCAGCTGTTCCTGGACGGTCCAGGCGGCCTCGCCCTGGTAGCCGTAGGGCCCGACAGGGATCTCGCGCTCCCAGCGGATCTCGTCGCTGGGCACGCTCAGCCCGAACAGCACCTCCCGCGCCGAGGCGAGCCCGCTGCGCGAGAGCGCGGTGAGCGCCTCCTCCAGCAGGTCCGCGCAGTCGGGGAAGGTACGGCTCTCCGGGACGAGCAGGCTGGTCCCGGCACGGCCGGGCGGGGTCCAGCGCCCGTACCGGCCCGCCGCGCCGCCGCGCCTGAGCCATCCGTGCCGGTGCAGCAGCGCGCCGAGCACCTGCGGGTCGACCTGGGCGGGATCGGGCGTGCCCGGGGAGAGCTCCGGGGGCGGCAGCGGTTCGAGGTGCGGCGAGTGCCAGTGCATCAGGGTGTCCCTCCCGACCCGACCCGGGTCATGATCTCGCACAGCGCCCGGTCGTCGAAGATCCGCGTGGTCGGGATCCGTACGGTGGTCCGGCGCCGGCCGGTCACGGGGTGCCCGGCGAGGTTGGTCCAGTAGCAGCAGTGCCGCAGGTCGAGCCGGTCGTGCCCGGCGCCGATCCACTGGTCCCGCTCCCGCGGTACGAGCATCACGACGAGGATCTTGTGGACGGCGACCGGCGTCCGCGCCAGCTTCACCAGGTGCTCGTTGTCGAGGGTGAAGCCGAAGGTGGCCCCGGCCGGCCGGGGCGGTATCTGGTAGGTCGCCTTGAGCTGCACCTTGATGGTCACCTCGTCGTCGACGACGTGCTCGGGGGCGCCGTGGCTGACGTGCCAGTCGATGCCGTTGTCCGGGAAGGGCTGGGAGAGCGAGCAGCCGGCCGCGGCCGCGACGGCGTGCAGGTATCCCACCTGGAGGGTCTCCATGCAGGCGGTGGTGGCGAGCGTGCCGCGCAGCGGTCCGGTCGGCGGTCCGGTGGGTCCGGCCGGTCCGTGCAGCAACCCACCCGGTTCGGGCTGTGCGAGCGCCATGGCCGGCCCCCCATGCCTTCCGGGCTCTGCCGTGAGCGGGAACGGGGGTGACGACCGGTCATGCGTGCGACCCCCCAGGGAAGTTGTCTCCGCACCCGGGTGCCCGCAAACGGCGTACGGGGCAAACGGCCCGGGTATCACCGCTTCGGCAAGGTGGCACGTTCCGTGGCGGTTGTGCCCGGGGGCGCCCCATCTGTCGATCGGGGACGAGGAGTTCGCCATGACACGCTGGTACGAGGGACCGCTGGCCGCATTCGACACGGAGACCACCGGGGTGGACGTCGAGCAGGACCGGATCGTGTCCGCCGCGCTCGTCGTGCAGGAGTGTGCGGGCGGCCGGGTCCGCTCCACCCGGTGGCTGGTCAATCCCGGCATCCCGGTGCCGCCGGGTGCCACCGAAGTGCACGGCCTGACCGACGAGCACCTCCAGCGTCACGGCCGTTGGCCGGCGCCGGTGGTGGAGGAGATAGCCCGTGCGCTCGGTGAGCAGCAGGTGGCGGGCCGGCCGGTGGTGGTGATGAACGCGCCGTTCGATCTGACGCTGCTGGACCGGGAGTTGCGCCGGCACCGGGCCTCGACACTGGCCCGGTACCTGGACGACCGGCCGCTGACGGTGCTGGACCCGCGGGTGCTGGACAAGCACCTGGACCGCTACCGCAAGGGCCGGCGGACGCTGACGGACCTGTGCGCGCACTACGGGATAGAGCTGGAGGGCGCGCACGACGCGACCGCGGACGCGATGGCCTCGCTGGAGCTGGTCCGGGCGGTCGGGCGCCGCTTCGCGGGGCGGCTGGAGCGGCTGACGCCGGCGGAACTGCACGCGCTGCAGGCCGTGTGGCACGCGGCACAGGCGCGCGGGCTCCAGGCGTGGTTCACCCGGCAGGGCACCCCGGAGGCGGTGGATCCGCACTGGCCGCTGCGTCCGGAGGTGTCGCAGGCCGCGTAGGGGCCCGTACATGCGGAAGGCCGGTCCGTCAGTGACGGACCGGCCTGTCCCGGTGGGCGATACTGGGATCGAACCAGTGACCCCTTCGGTGTGAACGAAGTGCTCTCCCGCTGAGCTAATCGCCCGGGAACGGACTGAACAATACAAGAGCCTCGGGGTCTGTTCAAACCGCTTCCCGCTCGGCGTCCAGGAGGGCCGCGAGACCGCGCCGCCCCGCCCGCATCATCAGGGTGTGGTTGAGCCGCAGGACCGGACGCCCGGCGAGCGCGAACGGCCGCAGCGGGGCCGCCCGCAGCTCGACCTCCTGCTCGTAGACGGCCCGCGTGGTCGCGGGACCGGCGGCGCGCGGGCGTACGGTCCACCGCGCCCAGCCTTCGAGGTCCCCGCGCAAGGCCACCTCCAGGACGCCCCGCTCGGGATCGCGGAGCAGGCCGGTGAGGGTGAGGTGGAGCGCGTACGGGAGGACGGAGCGGATCACGGCGGTACCGGTGTGCTCGTCGACCGCCCGGACCCGGCGGACCTGGGGCCACCACCGGGGGTAGTGCGCGGGGTCCTCCAGCCGCGCGAACACGAGGGCGGGCGGGGCGTCGAGGTCCCACACGTCGCGGAAGCGGTAGTGCGTCCAGCGCGGCATGGCCCCAGTCTGACGCGGTGGCGGGGTCCGCGTCCGGCCGTCCCGGGTTTTGGTGCCCGGGGTGCCAGGGGTGCCAGGGGTGCCGGGGGCTTCCGGGGTGCCAGGGGCGCCCGGGGTGCCCGGGGGTACTCAGCGCCGATCTGAGTACGCACCCCCATGTCCTGAGGGAGTGACGGGCACCACACTCCGGCTATGGACACGCCCCTGCCGCCCGCCGAGGAGCTGGCGCTGATCGACCGCGAGCTGGCCCGACTGGACGCCCGGCGGCTGTATCTGTTGACCCGTCGGGAGTGGCTGGTGCGTCTGCTGTGGCAGCAGGCACCGGCCCCGGCGCCGGCCTTCCCTCCGGTGGCCCACGGGGGGCCGCCATCGGCCGGCCCGAGCGCGCAGAACGTGCTGCTGACCCTGGGCGCGGTGCTGCTCGCCGTGGCCGCGCTCGCCTTCACCCTGGTCAGCTGGGGCTCGCTGGGCATCGGGGGCCGCTCCGCGGTGCTGGCCCTGCTGACGGCGGCGGCGCTCGCCGCGCCCGCCGCGCTGCTGCGGCGCGGGCTGCGCTCGACGGCCGAGTCGGTGGCGGGCGTCGCGCTGCTGCTGACCGTGCTGGACGCCTACGCCCTGCACGCCGTGGGGCTTCCCGGCACCGACGGCGGGGCGTACGCGGCGGGGGCGGCGGCCGTGCTGGCGGGGCTGTGGGCCGGGTACGGGGTCGCGCTGCGCGGGCTGCGGCTGCCGCTGCCGGCCGCGGTGGCGGCGGCGCAGCTGCCGTTGCCGCTGGCGGCGGCCGTCACCGGGGCGGGGCCCCTGGCGGGCGGCTGGGCGCTGCTGGTGACGGCCGCGCTGGACGTGGC
>NZ_JBFRER010000104.1:0-27220 GCF_052114405.1 Streptomyces sp. M-16
GCCCGGACCTCGGCGGGCCCGGACCTCGGCGGTCAGGGCGGGCGAGCCGCAGCGCCGGGCCGTCTCGTGGGCGCGGCCCAGGTGGCGGCGGGCGCCCGCCGCGTCGCCGCACCGCGCCAGGTGCCCGCCCAGCAGCAGTTCGGCCCGTGCCCGGTCCAGCCGGGCCTGGGAACGGGAGAGCGCCTCGACCGCGCCGGTCAGGAATTCGGTGCGCCGGTCCCCGTCGGCCGCGGTGCCCGCCGCCAGGAGGGCGTGGCCGATCGCGTACGGAGTGCCCCAGCGGTCGGCCAGTTCCCTCGCCTCGGCGGCGAGTTCGGCCGCTTCCGCAGTGCGGCCGAGCCGGACGAGGGCCGTGGCGGCCAGGGGTCGCCAGGGGGCCCACGGCCGCCGGTCGAGGCCGGCCTCCGCGAGTCCCTGCTCACACCGCCGCGCGCAGGCCAGCGCGCCTTCCGCGTCCCCGCGTCCGAGCCGGATCCGGGCCCGGGTCATCAGGTACGGGATCCGGCCCAGGAGGGTGTGGTCCAGTTGGCTGGAGGCCACCCGGTCGAGCATCGTCTCCGCGGCCTCGGTGTCGGCCTGTTCCAGCCGGACGCAGCCCCAGGCGACGAACGGCAGCGCGGAACCACCCTGCCCGGGGTGTTCCACGGCTTCCAGGGCGGCGTGTGCGTCGAGGGCGGCGCCGGGGACGTCGCCCAGGCGGTGGCGCACCATGGAGCGTTCCGCCAGGAGCGACCAGCGGGGCAGGCAGCCGCTGTCGTCGGCCATCGCCAGGTCCAGCATCTCCAGTGCCATGCCGGGCTCGTCGGCCAGGTGGAGCACCTGGGCCGCGCGGGCGCGCATCCAGTCCCGGGGCCCGGCGCCCTCGGCCCGTAAGGCCCGGCCCACGAGGTCCACGGCCTCGCGGGCGGACTCCCCCTCCACGGCGGCGAGCAGGGCACGGGCGAGCAGGCCTCCGCTCCCGGCCGGCGCCGCGTCCTGCCGTAGCGCCGCCGCGCGGACCCGTTCGCGTACGGCGGGGAACTCCGACGGCCGGTGCAGGCCGGCGGCGAGGACGGCCAGTTCGACCGTCCCCCGCAGTGCGCGGTCCTCGGCGTGCGCGCCGAGCTCCGCGGCCGGCCGGTCGAGTGTCCGGGAGAGCACGGCGAGTGCCGCCGCCGCGTCGCCCGCGGCGAGGGCGGTCATCGCGAACTGCACCGCCACCGAGGCGCGCAGGCGGACGTCACGGGTCTGGTCGAGCAGGCTCCGCAGTGCGTCCAGCGCGTCGGCGGGGTGGGTGGTGGCCAGCGCCCCGGCCAGGTCGAGGGCGGTGGCCACCCGGCCGTGTTCCTCGGGCTCGGCCTCCATCAGCCGCCGCAGGTACGGGGCCGCCGCCGACCGGGGGCCGGTGCGGCCCGCCTGTTCGGCCGCGTCGCGCAGGGCGCCGAGCATCCAGCCCTCGTCGAGCCGGGGCAGGGGGAGCAGGTGCTTCGCCACCTCGGCGGATGCGAAGCCCTCGTCGTTGAGGAGCCGTGCGGCACGGGTGCGCAGGCGCACCAGTTCCCCGGCCGGGGTGGCGGCGAGCACGGCCGCGTTGAACGCCTCCTCCCCGTCGACGGAGACGAGTTCGTCGTCCCGGTGGCCGTCCAGGAGCGTGGAGACCAGGCGGGGGCGCACGCCGGCGAGCGCGCCGACGCGTTCGGGAGAGGCGACCTGGCCGGTGCCCTCCGGCGTCGCGGACGGCGGGCGGTCGCTCCAGTCCAGGACGGCGGCGGCCCGTACGACGCGTCGCTCCGTCTCGGTCAGACCGCGCAGGTGGGCCCGGACCGACGCGGTGTGGACCTCCCGCCACGCCGCGTCGACCTGCCCCACGGACCGGGCCCGCGGCGTGACCCCCGCGCGGCGCAGCCGTAACAGGATGCGCTTCAGGAGGAGGGGGTTGCCGTCGGAGAGTGCGGCACAGCGCCAGGTGAAGGGGGGTTCCGGCGGCTGTCCCAGGACGCGTTCGACGGTCTCGGCCACCTGTTCCTCGGCCACCGGCCCGAGGCCGACGAGGCGGGTTCCCGGATGCTGGGCGATCCTGCCGAGCGCCGATCGTGCCGGACCGGTACCGGAGGCACCCCAGGCGAGCACGGTCAGCAGCCGCGCGCTCTCGGTCCTGCGGATCAGGGACTCCAGCCATCGCAGGGAGGGCCCGTCGCACCACTGCGCGTCGTCCACGACGATCACCAGCGGGCCCCGCGCCATGAGGGTGGAGGCCAGCCATTCCGTGCGGGGCGGTACGCGCTCGGCTTCCGCCCCGGGCCCGAACAGCTCGCGGACCGCGCCGTATTCGGTGGCCGCGCGTTCCGCGCGGCCCGCGGTGTGCAGCACGGTGGCCCCGCGCAGCCGGCCGTCGCGGCGGAAGCTGTCGATCAGGGCCGTCTTCCCGATGCCCGTGTTCCCGCGCACGACGACGCACCCGGCCCGGCCGGCGTTGGCCGCTTCGGCGCACGCGAAGAGGGCGGCCAGTTCGCCGGAGCGACCGGCCGGTTCATGGGTGCGGCCGGCCGGTAGGGGGGTCCGGCCGGCCGCGCCCGGCATGGTGGGGGCCGCGCCCACAGCGGCGCGGTCCGGTCCGCGCTCCCCGCGCGCGGACGGGGGAAACGCTGTGTGCATGGTGACGGTCCTCGGGGTGGATTCCTGTTCGTGCGGCACGGTCCGGCGTTCGTCGGGGCGGGCGTGACGACGGGCCGGACCGTCGACCGGCGTGCGGTGGCCGGACGTTCCCCGTCGTTCGGCGCCTGCCGGTACCGGGCCATCCTGCACCGCTCCCCTTGCGAACGCCTTGCCAAGGGCTTGCCGTGGCCGGACGGCCACCTTTGAATACGCCGTTCATCATGTGATGATCCATTTTGTCTGGCGGCGGTCACGCGGTGCGGACCGATTGCCAGCGCAGCCACGTGTGCAAGATGGGGAGCTCCATGCCCGCAATTCCGACGGCGGACCGTCCGGCCGAGCCCCTGCTCAGGGTGCTGGGACCCATGGCGGCCCGCCACGACGGACGCGACCTCCCGCTCGGCCCGCCGCGCCGACGGGCCCTGTTCGCCCTGCTCCTCGTACGTCTCGGACGCGTGGTGCCCACGGAGGTCCTCGTCGAGGAACTGTGGGGCGGGGAACCGCCGCGCCAGGCCGTCGCGACCCTGCAGAGCCACGTCTCCCACCTGCGCCGCGCGCTGCGGCCGGCGGCCGGGGCGGCCCGGCTGTCGGTGCGCCACCGCGCGCAGGGGTACGTCCTCGACGTCGATCCGGAGCACGTCGACGTGTGCCGCTTCGAGCGGCTGGTCGCCGAGGGGAGGCAGTTGCTGGAAGGCCACGATCCGGCGGGCGCGCGCGACCGGCTCGGGCAGGCGCTGCTGCTGTGGCGGGGTTCCCCGTACGCGGAGTTCGACGCCCATCCGTCCCTGTACGACGAGACGGCCCGGCTGGAACAGGTCCGGCTGACCGCCGTGGAGGTCCACGCGGAGGCCCGGCTGCTCCTCGGCGCGGACGAGGAGGTGGCCGGCGACCTCGACGGGGAGGCCCGCCGTCACCCCACCCGGGAACGCCTCGTCGGCCACCTGATGACCGCCCTGTCCCGGCTGGGCCGGCAGGCGGAGGCGCTGGAGGCGTACGAACGCACCCGCGTGCACCTCGCCGAGGAGTTCGGCGTGGAGACCGACGCCGAGCTGCGCCGGATCCGGACCGCGCTCCTGACCCGGGAACCGCAGGCGCGGCCGCAGGCGGGCCCGCTCTCGGCGGACCGGCCCGGCACCGCACCGCGCACGTTCGCGTCCGCGCCGGCGGGAGCCGGAGCCGGAGCGGCCGGGCGCCGGGGCCCCGAGGAGCGGGACCGTACCGACGGGACCGGGCGGGAGGACCGGAGCGGCACACCCGTCACGGCGGCGGACGCACACGGTCACCCGGACACCGGCACGGCCCCGGACCCCGGCGCGGCCACCGGCACCGGCACCGGCACCGGCACCGGCACCGGCACCGGCACGGCCCCAGACCCCGGCGCGGCCGCGGAGCCGCTCGGCGGCCCGTCACGGGTCCGGTTCACGGCCCCGGAGGAGGACCGGTTCGCTGAGCCGTACGGGGACCCGTTCGCGCACCCGGACCCGGACGCGTACCCGGACACCGCCACCGCGGCGCCACCCCGGCGGGCGGCGGCCGGGCGGTCCGGGCCCGACCGCCCGGCCGGCCCCTCGCCGTTCACCGGCCGCTTCCGCGAACTGGACGGCCTGACGACCGCCGTGGCCGACGTGCGCGTGGGCCTCGGGCACGTGGCCGGGGTGCTCGGCCCCGCCGGCATGGGCAAGACCCGGCTGCTCCTCGAACTCGCCCCCCGGCTGGAGGCCGTCGGTACCGGAACGGACGGGGACGACGGGCTGGAGGTGGTCTGGAGCCACTGCTTCCCCGGCGAGGGCGTCCCGCCCTACTGGCTGTGGACGCAGGTCCTGCGCCGGCTGTCCGCCACCCGCCCCGACGCCTTCCGGGACGCGGCGCGGCCCTTCGGCGCACTGCTCTCCCCCGTGATGCCGGAACGGACGGCCGGGTCCGGCGCCGCCGCCCGCCCCGGATCCGATGCCGGTGCCGGTGCCGACTGGGCCCAGGCCCGGTTCCTGACCAACGACGCGGTCTGCGAGGTGCTGCTCGCCCTCGCCACCCGGCGCCCGCTGGTGCTGTTCCTGGAAGACCTGCACTGGGCCGACACCGCCTCCCTGGACCTCCTCCGCCTGCTGAGCACCCGCCGCCACGGCCACCCGCTCGCGATCGTGCTGACCGCCCGCGACTTCGAGGTCGAGTCCGACGCCACCCTGCGCCGGACCCTCTCCGAGGTCCTGCGCGGCCCCCGTACCGAGACCCTGCGGCTGGACGGGCTGTCCCGCCGCGCCGTCGCCGCGCTCGTACGGGCGCAGGCCGGGCCGGGCGTGGACGCGGAGGTCGTCGAGGTGCTGCACCGGCGCAGCGAGGGCAATCCGTACTTCGTCATGCAGCTCCTGTCCCTCCTCGGCGATGCCCGCAGCCTGCACCGGTCCGACGCGGTGGACACGCTCCTGTCCCGCGTGCCCACCGGCGTGCGCGAGGCCCTGAACCAGCGGTTCGCCACGCTGCCCGGACCGGTCCTGCGCGTGCTGCGGCTGTGCGCGGTCCTCGGCACCGAGGTCGACACGGACCTGCTGCACCGCACGGTCGCCGGGGACGAGCCGGTGGCCGAGGCGCTGGAGGCGGCCATCCGCGCCGGTCTGCTCGAAGAGGACCCGCACCATCCCGGGCGGCTCCATTTCGCCCACGCCCTGGTGCAGGAGACGCTCGTCGGCGAGCTCGCCCGCAAGGACCTGCACCGGCTGCACGCCAAGATCGCCGAGGCCCTGTGCGCGCGCCGGCGGGGGCGGGTGGGCGACGAGGAGATCGAGCGGGTGGCCCACCACACCTGGCACGCCCAGCGCGCCCTGCCCGCCGGGGAGGCGCTCCCGCGGATGCTCCAGGCCGCGGAACAGGCCGAGCAGCAACTGGCGTACGAGCGGGTGGAGACCTGGCTGCGCCGGGCGGTGCACCTGATCGGCTTCCTGCCCCCGGACGAGACCGCGACCGTACGCCTCGAACAGCAGCTGCACATCCAGCTCGGCCAGGTCCTGGCCACCACGCGCGGCTACGGCCATCCGGAGGCGGAGGCGGCGCTCGCCCACGGCCGGGCGCTCAATCCGGTGACGCGGGCCCCGGAGGACCCGTCGGTGCTCTGGGCGCTGTGCGCGGCCTACCTGGTCACCGGCCGCTACGACGCCTCACGCCAGTTCTCCGGCCTGTTGCGGGACATCTCGCGCCGCGGCTCCGAGCCGGTGGCGGTGCTCGGAGCGGCGTACGGGGAGGGCATCGTGCTGCACGTGCGGGGCATGCTGCCGCAGGCCCTGGCCGAGCTGGAGCACGGCGTCGAGATGGCGGACCGGTACGCCCGCGACGGCCATTCCCTGGCCCGGACCTTCCAGCACGACCCGCGCGTCTCCTGCCGGTCCTACAACGCGTTCACCCACTGGCTCCTGGGCGACCGCCCGACCGCCACGGCACGCCGCCGCGAACTGCTGGGCCTGACCGCGTACGACAGCAGACCCTCGGACCGCTGCTTCGCCCTCTACGTGGACGCGGTCGTGGCGGCCTGGGAGGGCGACGCCGGCACGGCCCTGGCCTCTGGCGCCGAGGGGGTCCGGCTCGCGGGCGAGCACGGGCTGCTCTACTGGAAGGCCATGCTCGGCCTGCTCGAAGGCTGGGGCCTGACGCATTCCGCCCGGGAGGGGGAGGGCCTGGCCCTGATGCACGCCTCGATGGACCGGCTGCGCGGCTCCAGGACCCTGCTGCGCCACCCCCTCCACCTGGGCCTGCTGGGCCAGGCACAGCACCACGCGGGACGCCGGGAGGAGGCGCGGGACACCTTCCACGCCCTCCTGGCGGCGGTCGAGCAACGCCGTGAGGACGTCTACCTCCACCCGGCGCTGCCCGCCACGGGGCTCATCCGTACCCTGCTCGGCCCGGACGGGACGGTCAGCTCGCCTCGGCGGGGCTCCAGTGGAACTTCCCGCCTCCGACCCATCTGACCTCCCCGGGATCGTCCAGGTCGTGGATCGTGAAACCGGCGGAGGCCGCGGAGAGGAGGACGTCCGTCATGGACCTGGCGGTACTGAAGACCTCGCCGTCGATCTCCACGATGCGGAACGGCGGGTCCCCGGGCTGCACACCGAGCACGGTGACGCGCGCCGAGGAGATGTAGGGAATCGTGCCTTCGGTCATCCGAAGCTCGCCTCCACTTCACGGCAGGGGCCGACGCGGGGCGGCGGCCCGTTCTACGTGTACCCCCTTCGGCACGGCTCAAGCAAGCCGGCCGCCCGGAGGACCGCGGGCCGGACCGTACCCCTGCCCCGCCCTTCCCGCTCCGCTTGACTGATTTTCCGGTCAGCCCAGGCCGGGGGAACGTCAGGTGATCGTCCAGTGCTGGAGGGGCGATCCGGTGTCCGGCTGTTGGGTGACCGGGGAGCCGGCGGCCGTGGAGGCGGTGGTGAGGAGCAGCCCGCTCTTCAGCGATGCGACGGTGTGGGTGCCGTCCTGGCCCCGCACGACGGTCCAGCGCTGGTTGGTGCCGCCGTGGCAGGTCCACTGGATCACCTTGGCACCCGCCGCGGTGGAACCGCCGCTGATGTCGGCGCAGAGGCCGGATTCGGCGTTGACGATCTCGTAGGAGCCGTCCGGCTGCCGCGAGAAGTTCCACTTCTGGTTGGCGCCGCCGTGGGGCGTGTAGGTGATCAGCTGGGTGCCCGCGGTGGTGCTGTGGTCGGGGTCGTCGAGGGCCCGGCCACCGGAAACGAGCGTGCGGGTGCCGTCGAGGGAGCCGGGTGCGGGTCCCACCGCCGTGAGGGTCAGGGTCTGTTCGGCCGCCGTGCGCCCGCCGCCCGCCGCGCCGCCGGTGTCGGTCCACGAGCGGACCGGCGTGGTCTCGGCCTGCCGGGAGGCCGTGGCCGACATGGCGATGACCAGTCCGCTGTACCGGTTGACGAGGCGGTAGGTGCCGGTGGGCGCGCCGCCGTCGGCGGAGGTGCCGGGAACGACCCACCACTGCCGGCCGACGGCGGGGCTGCCGGACCCGGGTGCGGTGACGGTGGGCTTCGTACCCCAGGCGCGCTGCGCCGTGGAGGTGGAATCGACGCCCAGCAGTCCCCCGGTGGCCGCGTTGGTGATGCGGTAGCTGCCGTCACCGCCGCTGCTGAAGATCCAGGATTCCAGGGCCGATCCGGTGGCGGTGGCCCGGGACGTGGTGGCGGTCCCGCCCGGGGCGGCCTGGGCGAGGACGCGGCCGGCCGCGCCGATCCGGTAGGCCTTGCCGGTGTCGAGCGGCGCGGCGGGGGTGGGGGTGGTGATCGAGACGTTGACGTACTCGGACGAGGAGCCGTTCGAGCATCCGAACGAGCAGTAGGAGCGGAAGTCCTTGCCGACGATGCCCGAGGCCGTCCTGTTCGCGCTGTCGAGGAACCACCGGTACCACGACGCGTTGGTGTGGCTCCCGGTGTCGCCGATCAGGCGCCACTTCTGCGTGGCGAGGTTGTCGGTGACGTAGAACTGCTGGGGTGCCGTGCCGTCCTGTTTCACCGCCTGCGGCTCGCCCACGTAGAGGCCGAGGTGGGCGTTGTAGGTGATGTCCATGACGAACAGCGGTGAGGTCGGGGGCATCGCGCCGGCCGCGACCTGCTGGCCCGCCGTCCCGGTGTGGGCCGGATCGTACTCCCGGTCCGCGGGGGTGTATCCGGTGGCGCTCGCGGCGTCGACCGGCACCATGTTGCTCTCGCGGCCTCCGACTCCGGGCTGGGACCAGGCCCCGTCGTACCACTTCTGCCAGGATCCGGGCGCCATCCTGTCCGCGATCGGGGCCCGGGCCACGTGCGCGTGGAACGTCTTCCAGCCGCTGCCCTTGTCCACGATCCTCGAACCGTAGAAGACGTAGAAGTAGCCCGAGGCGGTGTCGGTGAACAGCCGCGGGTCACCGTCGCCGTAGTGGTAGGTCTGTTGGGGGAACGCCGTGGTGTCGCCGCGGGCGGTGCTGTACGGGGAGGTGATGACGTGGTCCTTGACGGCCCAGGTACGGCCCTGGTCGGTGGAGACCGCGTAGTCGATCCCGTCGAAGTGGGAGCTGTCGCCGAAGGGCTGCGGGGTGAACTCGTTGTGGACCAGGCCGTACCAGTCGCCGGTGTCCGGATCGACCCACACGCCCGTCAGGTCGCAGAAGTTCCGCTGCGAGTAGCCCGATCCGGCCGGTGCGCCGGTGGACTCGACTCCGGTGGGGCTGTTGTTGCAGCGCCAGGTGGTGTCGTTGTTCCTGTCCCGGCTGTCGGCGGGGTTCACCGCGTCGCTGATCCGGGCCGACCGGGTGGCCGTGTCGAGGTCCGTGCCGGTGTAGAAGGTCCACTTGCGCGGGTCGGAGGCGCCGTAGAGCGCGTGGGACTGCTGGTAGTAGAAGGTGCCGTCCTTGTCGAGGTAGGGGACGGCGGGGGTGTCGTCCGGCTGGGTCCAGGACCCCTTCGGACCGACCGTGACGGTGAAGGCGGCGTCCGGCGGGGCCGCCGGCGCGGGTGGGGCGGGTGGGGCGGCTACGGCCGGTGCGCCGAGGGCGGCCAGGGCCAGCGCCGCCGCGACGCACGCGCCCGCGAGTCTGCTTCGAGAGGCTGACACAGCTCCTCCATCTTCGTGTCGCCGGCCCGCGTCCGTTGCGGGGCTGCCGTGTGTGTGGGGGGAATGCCGGCCCCCGTGCGGACGGGGCGGACGGCCGGCCCGTCATTCGAACGTCTCGACGAACTCCTCCGTCGGGCCGAGATCAGGCCGGTCGCACAACTCGACGCGCTCACCGAGGTGTTGGAGTTCGAGCACGGTGAGCGTGTTCCGTCCCGCCCGCAGGAGGGGGTGGGGCAGGTAGAGCGTGCGCTGCGGCCCCACTTCCCAGTAGCGGCCGAGCAGGAAGCCGTTGACCCAGAGGAATCCCTTGCCGAATCCGGGCAGGGCGACGAAGGTGTCGGCCGGCTCGTCCACGGTCAGCCGGGCGGTGGCGAATCCCGCCGCCGCGCCGGACGCGGACGTCCCGGTGAGCGAGGGGGCCGCGGCGAGCGAGGGGGCCGCGGCGACGTCCGCCGGCGTCCACTCGTCGAGGGGGAGCCGGTGCATGGTCCAGCCGTGGACCAGGCGGCGGTCCACGCGCACCCCGCCGAGGATGCCCTTGCCCTGGCCCAGCAGCGGCCCGTAGTTGATCCGCCCCTGGTTCTCCACCAGCAGCTCCAGCCGGACGCGCTCCCCGGTTCCCGCGAGGGCGCAGGAAGAGGTCTCCCGGTCCAGGACGGCGACGGGCACGCCGTCGGCGAAGACCTGGGCCCGGTCGTGCAGTCCCGAGACCGTCAGTTCGTACGTGCCGGGCGGCAGCAGCGGACGGGCGGTGTAGAGCACCAGACCCGAGGCCTGGCCGAGGTCCTCGAAGCTGAGCGGCACGGGGGCGCGGACGGGTTCACCCGTCGCGCGCAGTGCCTCCAGGAGGGCCGCCCCGCGGGTCACCGGCAGGGCACGGGGGGCGAGCAGGGGTGGATCCGGGGGCACGGGGCGCGACGGGTCCGCGCCGCCGAGTGCGGTGAGCGTCTCGCGCAGGGCGAAGAACTTCGGTGTGAGCCGCCCGTGTTCGGCCACCGGCGCGTCCGAGTCGTAGCTGGTGACGGCGGGCCGGAGACGGTCGCCGTCGTGGTTGGCACCGGCCCAGAGGCCGAAGTTGGTCCCGCCGTGCGCCATGTAGAGGCTGACCGAACCGCCTGCGCCGAGGATGCCGGCCACGGAATCGGCCGCGTCGGCGGCCGCGCGGACGTGGTGTTTCCCGCCCCAGTGGTCGAACCAGCCGTTCCAGAACTCGGCGCAGAAGAAGGGCTCGTCGGGGCGGCGCGAGCGCAGCAGCCCGGCCGCGGCGCCGGGGCGCGAGCCGAAGGTGGCGGCGGCCAGTTCTCCGGGCACGGTGCCGCCGTCGAGCATCAGGGGGGTGGGCCCGTCGGCGGTGTAGAGCAGTTCGGTGACGCCCCGGTCGGTCAGCGCGTCGCGGACCCAGCGGACGTAGGCGTGGTCGTCGCCGTAGCTGCCGTACTCGTTCTCGATCTGTACGGCCACCACGGGGCCGCCGTGGCGGGCCTGGAGGGCGGCGACGCGGGGGATCAGCTCGTCGAACCAGCGGGCGACCGCTTCCAGGAAGGGCGGGTGCGAGGTGCGCGGGCGCATGCCGGGCGTACCGGTCAGCCAGGCGGGGAGTCCGCCGTTGTCCCACTCGGCGCAGATGTAGGGGCCGGGCCGGACGATCACGTCCAGCCGCTCCCGCCGGGCCAGGCCGACGAACCGCTCCAGGTCGCGCCGGCCGTCGAAGCGGACGTCCCCCCGGGTCCGCTCGTGGAAGTTCCACGGGACGTAGGTGTCGACCGTGTTGAGTCCGAGGGCCGCCACGCGCCGGAGGCGGTCGGCCCACTGTTCGGGGTGGACGCGGAAGTAGTGCAGGGAACCGGACAGCACGCGGTGCGGTCGGCCCGCACGCAGGAAGGCGGCGTCGGCGTGGGTCAGCGTGGCCGGGTTTCCGCTCGCGGCCGATCCCCGGGATGTTGCCGATCCCCGGGTTGTTATCGATGCCTTTCCGGGCACGGACTCGGCTCCCGCCCCCGTGCGACCGTCGCCGGCGAGCGGGAGGAGGGCTTCCGCAGCGTCCACGGATCGGATCGTTTCGCCTTCCAAGGCCCCTCCCGGCGTCTGCGACAGCTCTTCGGAGATCGGTACCGGGGGAGGCCGGAGTGCCTGGGCGCGTACGCGACCCCCCGCGTCGGCGTACGTCGGCACGCGTCGACGGGTCGGACTATGGCAGAGAATGTTATCGATGCCAACGGAGTGCGCACACATGCCTGAAAGCTCGGCGAGAACCGGCCGGGGCGGCATGGGGAGCGATATCATCCAGCGCGTGACGGGAAGGGGCCCATGGCGAAGCGGAGCGTCGGTGACCAGGAACGGCCTCCCGGAATGACGGACGTCGCCCGGGTCGCCGGGGTGTCGGCGCAGACCGTGTCGAGGGTGCTGTCGGGCCACCCGAACGTCCGGGAGCGGACGCGCGCGAAGGTGGTGGCCGCCGTGGAACAGCTCGGCTACCGGCGCAACAACGCGGCCCGGATGCTGAGCTCGGGCCGGAGCCGCACCATCGGGGTGGTGACCCTGCAGACCACGTTCTACTCTCGGGCGGCCGTCACGTCCGGCATCGAGTACGCGGCCCAGGCCGCCGGCTACGCGGTCAGCACGGCCACCACGACGTCCCTGGACACCTCGGCGATCGAGCGGGCCCTGGCCAGGCTGGCCGACCAGGGCGTCGAGGGCGTGATCCTGTCGGTGCCGCTGATCCACACCAGCGAGAGGATCGAGCAGCTCACCCGGTCCACTCCCACCATCACGATCGACGGTTCGCGTACCGACGCGGCCGGGGTCGTGGCCGTCGACCAGGACCTCGCGGCCCGTCTGGCGACCCGGCACCTGCTGGAGCTGGGCCACGACACCGTCTGGCACGTCGCGGGTCCGGCGCACTGGCTGGAGGCCGTCGGCCGGCGCGCCGGCTGGCGCGCGACGCTGGAGGCCGCCGGCCGGCTGGTGCCTCCGCCGCTGGAGGGCGACTGGTCCCCCGCCTCCGGCCATCGGACCGGGCTCGTCCTGGGCCGCGTACCGGACGTCACCGCCGTCTTCGTGGCGAGCGACGAGATGGCCTTCGGGGTGATCAGGGCCCTGCACGAGCTCGGCAGGCGGGTCCCCGAGGACATCTCCGTCATCGGCGTCGACGACATCGAGCTGGCCGCGTATTGCACCCCGTCCCTGACCACCGTCGCGCAGCCGTTCGCCCGGATGGGAGCCCTGGCCGTGGCGCAGCTGCTGCGGCACGTCGCGGACCCCGCCGCGGTGTCCGCGCCGGCGTCGGTCGAACCGGAACTCGTCGTACGGGCGAGCACCGCCGCCGTACGACGAACTTAAACAAAAGTAAACACAACCCACTAAGAGTCAACAGATCCGCGTGTTATGTTGGCGCCATGCAACTGGCCCAGCAAAGACGCGCGTTCATCCTGGAGGCGGTGCGCCGCGACGGGGCGGTACGGGTCGCCGAGCTCGTCGAACGCCTCACCGTGTCCGACATGACGGTCCGCCGGGATCTGGACGCGCTCGCGGCGCGCGGCCTGGTCGAGAAGGTGTACGGGGGCGCCGTCGCGGCCCCCGGAACCCGCGTCGAGGAACCGGGGTTCGACGCCAAGACCGCGCTGGCCGGGCCCGCCAAGGCGGCCATCGCGGAGACGGCCGCCTCCCTGGTCGAGCCGGGCAGCGTGGTCGCGGTCTCGGCCGGCACCACCGCGTGCGCGGTGGCCGCCCGGCTGCTGGACGTCCCGCGGCTGACCGTGCTCACCAATTCCCTGCCGGTCGCCGAACTGGTCCGGTCCGCATCCCGCGACCGCGGGGAGGCCGCGGTCCCCACTCTGCTGCTGACCGGCGGCGCCCCCACCCCGTCCGCCGCGCTCGTCGGCCCGCTGGCCGAGCTGGTGATCTCCTCCCTCCATGTGGACCTGCTGATCCTGGGCGCGCACGGCGTCAGCGAGGAGGCCGGCCTGACCACCCCGAACCTGGCGGAGGCACAGACCAACCGGGCCCTGATCGGGGCGGCCCGCCGGGTGGCCGTCGTCGCCGACCACACGAAGTGGGGCACGGTGGCGCTGAGCGGATTCGCCCCGCTCGACCGCATCGACTGCTTCGTCACGGACGCCGGGATGCCCGCGTCGGCCCGCGAGGTCCTGACGGACACCGTCGGCGAGCTGCTGGTCGCCGGGGCGGCGTAGGCACGGGGAGCGGCGCAGGCACGGCGGGGCGGCGCAGGCACGGGGCACCGGACCAGCGGATCCCTCCCGTGCGGGACCGTGCCGCACCGCACCGCCACACGGACCGGCAGCTTGTGCACCATTGCGCCGAAATAGTCCTTTACCTGGGTGATCGCGGCAGGTTCGGGGTAGGCACCCGGCATGATCACTGTTGGGGTCGAGGAGGAGTACCTGCTGGTCGACCCGGATACGCTCCTGCCCACTCCGCTCGTGCAGGACGTGCGGGCCACGGCCCGGCTGGCACCGATCGCGGACGAGCAGGAGGTCCAGGACGAACTGCTCCAGGCGCAGATCGAAGTCGCCACCCCCGTGTGCACGGGCCTGGAGGAGGTGGGTGGTCACCTCCTGCGGCTGCGGCACGCGGTCGCCTCCGCCGCGCAGACGAACGGCTGCCGCGTCGCGATCACGGCCACCGCACCGGTCAGGGGCGCCCTCCCCGTGCCTATCACGGGCACGGCGAGGTATCTGAAGATGCGGGGAGAGGCCCGGCTGCTGGTCGACGAGCAGCTGATCTGCGGCATGCACGTCCACGTGGGGATGCCCGACCGGGAGACCGGAGTGGCCGTCCTGAACCGGTTGCGCGTCTGGCTCCCGACGCTGTTGGCGCTCTCCGCGAACGGGCCCCTCTGGGACGGCCGGGACACCGGCTTCGCCAGCTGGCGCACGATCATCTTCGGCCGATGGCCGGTCAGTGGCCCCGCACCCTACTTCGCGGGACTCGCGGACTACGAGGCACGGGCCGACGCGCTGCTGGAATCGGGACTGGTCCCCGACCGGGGGCAGCTGTACTGGCACGCCCGGCTCTCGGAGCGGTATCCGACCGTCGAGGTGCGCTGCTGTGACGTGCAGCTGGAGGCGGACGACGCGGTGATGCTGGCCGGGGTGGTCCGCGCGCTCGCCGCCACCGCGATCGCCGAGGAGAAGGCGGGAGCCGCTCCGGCGCTGTGCCGGTCCGAGCTGTTGCAGGCCGCGACGTGGCACGCGGCCCGGCACGGGATGGCCGGCACGCTGATGGACCCGCAGGGCCGGCTGCGGAGCAGCGGCGACGTGCTGTGCATGCTGCTGGGCCACATCGCCCCCGCTCTTGAGGAGAGCGGTGACTACCGCGAGGTGAGCTCGCTCCTCCACCGGCTGCTCCAGCGGGGCACGGCGGCCGACCGCCAGCGCCGGGCGCTGGCCGAGGCCGGCCTGCCGGCCCTGGCGGCCCTGATCACCGCCGACGAGAGCACCGCGTGAGTCGTCGGCCGGGACACGGGTGGAGCGGCCTTCAGGTGCGCAGGCGGCTGTTGGTCCCGTCGTGGTCGTCGGCGCTCTCGTCGTTGAACCAGTAGTCGCCCGCGGCCAGGTAGCGGAAGGAGTGCACGCTCTTCTCCGGCAGGGCGACGGTGACGGCGCGCATGCCGTCGCGCCGCGGGGCCAGGGTGTGGGTTCCGGGCTGCCAGTCGTTGAAGTCGCCGACCACGCTGACGGGGCCGGGCGGGGTGTGGGCGGGCAGGACGAAGGTGACCTCGGTGCGGTCCTTGCACTGCTTGCGTTCGAGCACGGGGAGGGGCTCCTGACGGCAGGGCTGCTGTGTCTGCCCATGCTCCGGCCGCCGACGGTGCCCGGCGCGCGGACGTGGCCGTGGCGCCGCGCCGCCTTCACCCGCCCGGCGCTCCACCGCGGAGCGACGTCCGGGCCCCGCTGCCCGGCGCGTGCGGCGGATCGGCGGCCCGCGCGGGCGGGCCCGGGCGGGGCGGGCCGGGCAGCCGTGGCGCGGCGTGCCCCGGACGCAGGTGCCATGCTGGAGGGAAGTGGAGGGCCGACGCCCGGACCGCCGGGCCGGCCCCGTCAGCAAGGGAGAACGACGTGCCTGGTCTTCTTCGAGGAATCGCGCGGACCGCGGTGGTCGCCGGCACGGCGACGGCGGTCTCCAACCGCGTTTCGCGTCGGCAGGGCGGCCGGTGGGCCGAGCAGGAAGCCCAACAGCAGCAGGCCGCCCAACAGCAACAGCAGCAGGCCGCCGCGGCTGCCCCTCCCCCTCCGCCCCCTCCCGCTCCGACGATGGCGGACGACATGAGCAGCAGGATCGACCAGCTCAAGGAGCTCGGAGCGCTGAAGGAGCAGGGACTCCTGACCGAGGAGGAGTTCGCGCAGCAGAAGAGCAAGCTCCTCGGCGGCTGAGCGGACGGCCGAAACAGGTGCCCACCGGTGGAGGGACGCTCCCTCCACCGGTGGGCACCTGCGATGACGGCCCGCCGCGCGGCTACCCGCCTTCGCCCGCTTCTTCCGCGTCGAGGGAGGCCAGGATGGCCTGGACGGGAATGCGGCCGCTCGCCACCATCTGCGCGCCGGCGCGCCGCAGGGCCCGGGCGAAGGGTGCGGCCCAGCGGTTCTCGTAGACGAGGACCGCGGCCGCGTTGCCCGGCTGGAGTGCGTTGCCGGCTTCGTCGAGGTCGTCCTGGCCGAGCAGGTCGGACGAGACGCCGTCGAAGACGGACAGGCTCACGGAATCCGCGTCGTCCTGGTCGAGGCCCTCGATTTCGAGGGCTGTGACGGTTCCGTCGGCGTCCTTCTGCACGAAACGGAGGTCGAGGATTCGGATGAGGCCCTTGTCCACCAGATCGATCAGCAAGGGGAACGCCTCGCCCTTCATCTGGTTTCCGGGGAACTCGACGACCAGGTAGTCGACGGGGCCCATGTCTTCGATGTCGTCGTTCATGAACGCTCCTGGCTTCGTCAGGCTGGGGAAACGCATCGATGGCCGGACGTGATCCTGTTCTCATTGCAGCACCCGCCGTGCGGGGCCGCACCTCCGCGTCGTGGCCGCGGCGCGGAGGCGTGCGGGGCTCGGATCAGCCCGTTCCGGTGAGCTGGTAGAGGCTCCTGGCGACGAGCCACAGCCCCAGGAGGAGGCAGGTGACGACGATCGCCGGGTCCTTGTGGCGCTCCAGCCACCCGCGCAGGCCCAGCAGGACGCTTTGGGCCCTCCGGGGTGAGAACACCATGTACAGCTCCATGGCCAGCAGGGTCGAGGTGGCCAGGACGCAGAAGGCCATGAGGGCGAGGAAGGACTGGGCGTGGGAGAGGTCGGCCTGCACGACGGTCGCGGCGGCGGCGCTGACCATCCCCCAGGGCTGGAGGAGCACGGCGAGGCCCGCGGCGGACCATCCGGTGGCCTCGTCCATCCGGGAGGTCACGGACGAATCGGGGGCGGAAGCCGTGGCCCCCTCCTGTGCGGCCCCTCCCTCTGGGGCCCCTCCCTGTACGACCGGCTCCGGGCCGGTCGCCGTGCGGCGGCGGCTCAGGCGCCTCCGGTGTTGGCTGTACACGACCAGGCCCACCCCGATGACCAGCGTGGCCACGAGCGCTCCGATCGACGGGGGCGAGCGCGGCGGCGGTGGCTGGCCACCGGTGAGGAGCAGGACGAGCGCCATCACGGACACCAGGCACGCCAGCCAGGCGAAGATGAACGCCAGGCCGTTGCGCACGCCACGGGACCCGGACACCACCAGCACGAAGGCCATGATGGGCAGCGGGAACAGCGTCACGGCCAAACCGATGAGGAGCAGGTCGAGCACCATGGCAGCGGCTCTCGGGAACTGAGGAACCGGGCCTCGGCCCGGTCAGGCGGGCACCGGGGTGAAGGGGAACAGCCCGTCCGCCCCGGCCCGCACGATGCCGTAGCTGCTCTCCGGCACCTGGTGCCAGGCGCCGGGCAGGTCCCCGAGGGGTTCGGAGACGATGAGACGGGTCTCGTCGGAGACCTCGTGGAGGAAGGCGACATCGGGGTGCAGCCGGCGCAGCGCGTCCACCCGGCTGCTGTAGAAGAGGGACCGGGACGCGCGCTGGCTGGAGTAACGGAAGGCCCACACGGTTTCGCCGTCGGTGACGGCGACCGTCATCTGGAGGGGGAACTCCACCCCGTGGTCGTGTCCGGCGCGTTCCACGACCCCCGCCATGCGGGCGACGGCGGTGGGCGGGTCCTGGTCGAGGCCGAAGGTGAGGGCGAGGTAGAACATCACCTCGGAGTCCGTGGTTCCCCCGATGTCGGCGTACAGCGCGGGGTCGACGAGCATCGTGAGGTCACGGCGCATGAGATGGAAACCGTTGATGGCTCCGTTGTGCATGAACATCCAGCGGCCGTTGCGGAACGGGTGGCAGTTCGACTGCTGCACCGCCGTCCCGGTGGACGCCCGGATGTGGGCGAAGAACAGGTGGGAGCGGACGTGGTCCGCCATTTCCCGCAGGTTGCGGTTGTTCCAGGCTGGACCGACGTCCCTGAGGAGCGCCGGGCTGGGGTTGTCCTCCGCGTACCAGCCGACTCCGAACCCGTCACCGTTCGTGGTCTCCACACCGAGCTTGGAGTGCAGGCTCTGGTCGATCAGCGAGTGGGCCGGTTTGTACAGGATGGTGTCGAGCAACATGGTCGTTCCCGAGTACGCGAGCCATCGGCACATGCGTCATCACCTGCGTCCCTACGGCATCGCGGGAAGCGGATACGTCTTCCCGCTGGCCCCCCGGATGTGCGGCCATCCCATTCTGGGGTGCCTCCCCGGGGAACGCCACGCGGACCCGGGCGTGCCGGGTTCCGCGTGCTTCCGCCGCGGTCGGACACGTTGTCGTGCGGGGTGCCCCGGGCGGCCCTACGGTTGATGGAGACCCGGCGCTCGCGGGACGCCCGATGCTCCCGCAACCAGCCCTGCCAGGCTCGGCGTCGGGGCACACGGGAAGGCACCCGGAATGGCCACTGCATCAGAGACCCCGGTCCTGGACACCCTCGCCGCCATGACGATCGACTCGCTCGAACGGTGCGGGCTGGCTCCGGACATGCTCATCCTCACGCGCATCGCGGCCCTCGCCGCCTCGGACGCTCCCCCGATCTCCTACCTGGCCCACATAGACCCCGCCGTGCGGTCGGGCGTGACCGCGGAACAGTTGCAGGACGTCCTGGTCGCCATCGCCCCGATCGTGGGAACCGCGCGCGTCATGACGGCAGCGGGCAACCTCACCTCGGCCTTCGGCGTCGCCATCGCGGTCGCCGACGCCGACGCCGAGGCCGAGGCCGCGGCCGCGGCCCAGCGCTGAGAGCAGCCCAGCCCCCGTGCCGGTGACGGAGCGGGGGCGTCGGCGCAGAGAGGGGCCACGGCGCCGCTCCGGCCGCCGTAGCCCGTGCGACTCGACGGCCACAGGGCCGGGCAGGAGGGCCTGGATGTCCCAGCAGGCGACCACGGCGATGCGCGCGTCACTTCACGCCACTCCCGAGGAGCGTGCGGCACTCGGCAAGGAGGCCCGGCGGCGCTCACCGCGCTCGGGACACGCCGCGTACGAGCCCGCTGCGAACAGACCGGACCCGCTCACGATCCTGGAAGCGCAGTCCGCGACGCGGGTCCGGGAACTGGTGCCGATCCGCTACGGCCGGATGACCGAGTCCCCGTTCCGGTTCTACCGGGGCGCCGCCGCGATCATGGCCTCCGACCTGGCCGGCACCTCCGACTCGGGAATCACCGCCCAGCTGTGCGGAGACGCGCACCTGCTGAACTTCCGGCTGCTGGCCTCGCCGGAGCGGGGGCTGATGTTCGACATCAACGACTTCGACGAGACCCTGCCGGGCCCCTGGGAATGGGACGTCAAACGCCTGTCGGCGAGCTTCGTCATCGCCGCGCGGGCCAACGGCTTCGACGACGCCGAGCGCGCCCGCATCGTGGCCAGCACCGTACGTTCGTACCGCGAGGCGATGATCCGGTTCGCCGGCATGCGCAACCTCGACGTCTGGTACACGAAGATCGACGACGCCCGCCTCAAGGAGCTCATCTCCGGCCGGCTCCGCAAGGAAGGCCGGCAGAAGCTGGACCGCGCCCTGGCGAAGGCGCGGTCCCGGGACGCCCTCCAGGTCTTCGACAAGCTCACGCGGATGGTGGACGGCCGGCCGAGGATCGCCGCGGACCCCCCGCTGCTGGTACCGGTCTCCGACCTGCTGCCGGACACCGAACGCACCGCGCTGGAGCGCCAGTTCAGGGGGCTCATCGAGCGGTACGCGATCACGCTGCCGAGCGACCGGCGTCACCTGCTGGCCGACTTCCAGCTGGCGGACGTCGCCCGCAAGGTGGTCGGGGTCGGCAGCGTCGGCACCCGGTGCTGGATCATCCTGCTCCTCGGCCGGGACGGCGGCGACCCGTTGTTCCTCCAGGCCAAGGAGGCCGACACCTCCGTGCTCGCCGAACACCTCGGGGCGAGCCTCTACCGCAACCAGGGCGAGCGCGTGGTCGCGGGACAGCGGCTGATGCAGGCCACGAGCGACATGTTCCTCGGCTGGGAGCGGGTCGACGGGTTCGACGGCAGACGCCGCGACTTCTACGTGCGCCAGCTGCGCGACTGGAAGGGCATCGCGATGCCGGAGACGATGACGCCCCTGCAGCTGGAGACGTTCGGCGGCGTCTGCGGCCTCACCCTGGCACGCGCGCACGCCCGGTCCGGCGACCGGATCGCGATCGCCGCCTACCTGGGCGGCGGCGACGCCTTCGACCGGGCCCTCGTGACGTTCGCGGAGTCCTACGCCGACCAGAACGAGCGCGACCACCGGGCACTGCTCGACGCGGTGCGCACGGGGCGGCTGCCGGCGGAGGAGATCCCGGCCGCCTGAGGGACGCGTCCCCAGCCGCTCCGGGGTGGGAAGACAGTCAACCCACGGAGCGGGTGTGGACACGACTGGTTGCGCGTACGAAAACCCGGGGCCGGAAGTGGTCTTCCTTCATGGAATCGACCCACGTCAGGCTTGACCGATGAACCTACGGCGTCGTAAATTCGAGCGCAGCGACTCGTGAGCAACCTGAAGGAGGCGAAGTCGGATGTCCACCATCTCCGCAGCGCCTCGCCCCGCTCACCAGATCGCCTGGGCTCCCGGTCGTGTCGCACACGGCTGCTGAATAGCCCCCTCCCGGCGTGCCCGATCGCGGCCCCGGATCTCTCCACCTCTTTTCACCCTTTACGGCACGTCATTGCGTGCTGCTCTGCTGCGCTCCGGGTTTTCGAGCTGCGCCACTGAAATAGAAAGCTCATGAAATGGCGACTAGGATAGTCAGATCAATCGCGCGCCGAAATGGGGACGTGCCATGGTAGCGGCGCGCATCACGGTCAACGGAAAAGAAACCCCCATCGCACCGGCCGCACCCCACACCACGGTGCTGGATTTCCTGCGCGACCGCGGCCTGACCGGAACCAAGGAGGGCTGCGCCGAGGGTGAATGCGGCGCCTGTTCGGTCCTGGTGGCCCGTCCCGGGGTGAACAAGCCCACCGACTGGGTGGCGGTCAACGCCTGCCTGGTCCCGGTCGCGTCGCTCGACGGCCAGGAGGTCATCACCTCCGAGGGCCTCGCCACCGTCGACGAATCGGGCACGCCGACCGCCCTGCACCCCGTGCAGGAGGAGATGGCCGTCCGCGGCGGCTCCCAGTGCGGTTACTGCACGCCGGGATTCATCTGCAGCATGGCCTCCGAGTACTACCGGCCGGACCGCTGCGCGCACGCGGAATCCCCTGACGCGGCCGAGGCCGACGCCGAACACGGTCCGAACGGTTTCGATCTGCACTCCCTGAGCGGAAACCTGTGCCGCTGCACCGGTTACCGTCCGATCCGCGACGCCGCGTTCGCCGTCGGTTCGCCCGCCGAGGACGACGTCCTGGCGCAGCGCCGCGACCAGGCCCCGCCGGAGCCGGCCGCCACCGAGTACGAGCAGGACGACAGCGTGTTCCTGCGGCCGGGCACCCTGGCCGAAGCCGCGCAGCTGCTGCGCGACCGGCCCGAGGCCGTCGTGGTCTCCGGAAGCACCGACTGGGGCGTGGAGGTGAACATCCGCTCCCGACGGGCGGCCTGCGTGGTCGCGGTCGACCGGCTCCCCGAGCTCCGTGAGCTGCGGGTCGAATCCGACCACATCGAGATCGGAGCGGCACTGACGCTCACCGAGATCGAGCGCCGCCTCGACGGCAGCGTCCCGCTGCTGGCGGAACTGTTCCCGCAGTTCGCGTCCCGGCTCATCCGCAACAGCGCGACCTTCGGCGGCAACCTGGGTACCGGTTCCCCCATCGGCGACAGCCCTCCGGTGCTGCTCGCGCTGGAGGCGTCGCTGGTACTCGCCGACGCCGACGGCGAGCGCGAGGTCCCGCTGGCGGACTACTTCACCGGCTACCGGCAGAGCGTGCGCCGTCCCGGCGAGCTGATCCGCGCGGTGCGCATCCCGCTGCCGCTGTCGCCGGTCACGGCGTTCCACAAGATCGCCAAGCGGCGCTTCGACGACATCTCCAGTGTGGCGGTCGCCTTCTCCCTCGACATCGAGGACGGGATCGTCCGCAAGGCGCGCATCGGCCTGGGCGGCGTCGCCGCCACCCCGATCCGCGCCCTCGCCACCGAGGCCGTCCTGGAGGGCGAGCCGTGGACGGCGGAGACCGTCGAGGCCGCGGCCGAGGTACTTAAGGCCCAGGGCACGCCGATGAGCGATCACCGCGCCAGCGCCGGCTACCGCTCCGCGATGCTCGGCCAGAGCCTGCTGAAGCTGTACGCAGAAACCACCGAGGCGGTGTCGTCGTGAGCCATTTGTCCGAGATCCCTGAAAAGCCTGTCGTCGGCGTGTCCATGCCGCACGAGAGCGCCACCCTGCACGTCACCGGCACCGCTCTCTACACGGACGACCTGGTGCACCGCACCAAGGACGTGCTGCACGCCTACCCGGTCCAGGTCATGAAGACCCACGGCCGGATCACCGCGCTGCGCACCGAGCCCGCGCTCGCCGTACCCGGTGTGGTCCGCGTGCTGACCGAGGCGGACGTGCCCGGTGTCAACGACGCCGGCATCAAGCACGACGAGCCGCTGTTCCCCGACACGGTCATGTTCCACGGCCACGCGGTCGCCTGGGTGCTCGGCGAGACCCTGGAGGCGGCCCGGCTCGGTGCGGCGGCCGTCGAGGTCGAACTCGACGAACAGCCCTCCCTGATCACGCTGCAGGACGCGATCGCGGCCGAGAGTTTCCACGGCGCCCGGCCGCTGATGGTGGCCGGAGACATCGACGCCGGCTTCGCCGATTCCGCGCACGTGTTCACCGGTGAGTTCCAGTTCTCCGATCAGGAGCACTTCTACCTGGAGACGCACGCGGCGCTGGCCCACGTCGACGAGGCCGGGCAGTTGTTCGTCCAGAGCAGCACCCAGCACCCCTCGGAGACGCAGGAGATCGTCGCGCACGTCCTCGGCCTGCACAGTCACGAGGTGACCGTGCAGTGCCTGCGGATGGGCGGCGGCTTCGGCGGCAAGGAGATGCAGCCGCACGGGTTCGCGGCCATCGCCGCCCTCGGCGCGAAGCTGACCGGGCGGCCGGTGCGGGTGCGGCTCAACCGGACCCAGGACCTGACGATGTCCGGCAAGCGCCACGGCTTCCACGCCACCTGGAAGATCGGCTTCGACGCCGACGGCCACATCCAGGCCCTGGACGCCACCCTGACGGGCGACGGCGGCTGGAGCCTGGACCTCTCCGAGCCGGTGGTGGCCCGCGCGCTGTGCCACATCGACAACACGTACTGGATCCCCAACGCCCGCGTCGCCGGTCGCATCGCCAAGACCAACAAGACGTCCAACACCGCCTTCCGCGGCTTCGGCGGACCCCAGGGCATGCTGGTGATCGAGGACATCCTCGGCCGGTGCGCGCCGCTGCTCGGCCTGGACCCGATGGAGCTGCGCGAGCGCAACTTCTACCGGCAGGGCCACTCGACGCCGTACGGCCAGCCGGTCTCGCAGCCCGAACGGATCTCCACCCTCTGGCGGCAGGTCCAGGACGACGCGGCCGTCGCCGACCGCAAGCGTGAGATCGCGGCCTTCAACGCCGCGCACCCGCACACCAAGCGGGCGCTCGCGCTCACCGGGATCAAGTTCGGCATCTCGTTCAACCTCACCGCCTTCAACCAGGCCGGTGCACTGGTGCTGGTCTACAAGGACGGCTCCGTCCTGATCAACCACGGCGGCACCGAGATGGGCCAGGGCCTGCACACCAAGATGCTGCAGGTGGCCGCGACCACGCTGGGCATCCCGCTGCACAAGGTGCGGCTGGCTCCGACGCGTACGGACAAGGTGCCCAACACCTCGGCCACCGCGGCCAGTTCCGGGGCGGACCTCAACGGCGCGGCGGTGAAGAACGCCTGCGAGCAGATCCGCGGGCGGCTGCTGCAGGTCGCCGGCACCCAGCTGGGCGGGAACGCCTCGGACGTGCGCATCGTCGAGGGCGTCGCACGGATCCTCGGCAGCGACAAGGAGCTGGCCTGGGACGACCTGGTGCGCACCGCGTACTTCCAGCGGGTCCAGCTGTCGGCGTCCGGCTTCTACCGGACCGAGGGTCTGCACTGGGACGCGAAGGCCTTCCAGGGCTCCCCGTTCAAGTACTTCTCCTACGGCGTCGCCGCGTGCGAGGTCGAGGTGGACGGCTTCACCGGCAAGTACAAGATCCGGCGCGTGGACATCGTGCACGACGTCGGCGACAGCCTCTCCCCGCTGATCGACATCGGTCAGGTCGAGGGCGGCTTCGTGCAGGGCGCGGGCTGGCTCACGCTGGAAGACATGCGCTGGGACAGCAGTGACGGTCCGAACCGCGGCCGGCTGCTGACCCAGGCGGCGAGCACCTACAAGCTGCCGAGCTTCTCGGAGATGCCCGAGGAGTTCAACGTCCGGCTGATGGAGAACGCCACCGAGGAGGGCGCGGTCTACGGGTCCAAGGCGGTGGGCGAGCCTCCGCTGATGCTGGCGTTCTCGGTGCGCGAGGCGCTGCGGCAGGCCGCCGCGGAGTTCGGGCCCGCCGGAGCCAGCGTGGAACTCGGCGCTCCCGCGACGCCGGAGGCGGTGTACTGGGCGATCGAAGCGGCCCGCAAGGGCGGCGCGCTGCACGAGGGTCACGCGCCCGACGGCAGCGAGGTCTCCGCCGACGCAAGCGTTTTGAGCAATGCCTGACATGACGTGGGTGGCCGCGGTCGCGCGGTTGCGGGCTCGCCSGGAACCCGGCGTGCTCGTGACCGTCGCGACCGTGCGCGGCCACGCGCCCCGCCGGGCCGGTGCCAAACTCGTCGTGGGACTCACCGACACGTGGGGTTCGATCGGCGGCGGCAACATCGAGGCCGTCGCCATCGACCGGGCGCGCGAGCTGAACGTCGCGCCCGACCCGGAGCCGGAGCTCATGGAGTTCGCCCTCAACGACAAGGTCACCGGCCGCCACGGCGTCCAGTGCTGCGGCGGGGCCGTGACCGTACTGCTCGAACCGCTGCCGGTGGTCGAAGCGGTTGCGGTCTTCGGCGTCGGGCACGTCGGACTGGAGCTGGCGCGCATCCTCGCCCGCCAGAACCTCGATCTGTACCTGGTCGACAGCCGCTCCGACATGCTCACCGACGAGCGGCTCGGCGTGCTGGGGGACGCGATGGCAGAGGTCCACGTGCGCCACACACCCCTCCTTCCGGAGGAGGTGCTCGCGGAGCTGCCGCCCGGCACCCACGTCCTGATCATGACGCACGATCACGCCGAGGACGCCGCCCTGTGCGACGCCGCTCTGCGTACGCCCGGCCTCGGCTCGATCGGGCTGATCGGCTCGTCCGCCAAATGGACGCGGTTCCGGCAGCGCCTGGCCACCGAGGGCGGTCACGACGCCGCCGCCATCGACAGGATCAAGACGCCGATCGGACTGACCGCGATCACCGGCAAGGAACCCGCCACGATCGCGGTGAGCGTCGCGGCGGACCTGCTCTTGACCTTCGAGGCGGACCGCCGTCGGGCGGTGCGGGAGACGGATGCGACCCCGAGCGGGCAGCGGCAGCCGGACACGGCGGCGGCTTCGCCCGCACCGTCCTCACCGTCTCCGTCGTCTCCGTCGTCTCCGACRTCCCCGACGTCCCCGACGTCCCCGTCGTCCTTCGCGGCCCGGGCCGGTCTTCCGGCGCTCGGCGCCACGGCGGACGGGACTGCGCCGGCCGACCAGCGGGCCGCGGCGGCCCTTGAGGACACGGCGCCGTTCCTCAGACACCTCGAACCGGAAGTCCGGACGCGCCAGCGGCGCCCGGCCCGCGGCCGGGTGTAACGCCGGGCCGGGGGAGGCGGCCGGCGTCGGGACTCCGGGCCCTTCCGGATTCCCGACGTCAGCCGGCGTGGACGTGGGGGCGGCGGSTGCGGTCGGGTTCGGCCTCGCGGATGACCTCSCGGGTGACKGGSGCGACCTCGCCCTGKCCGAAGAGGAAGAAGCGGAAGAAGTTGGCCATCGGGTTGCCCTCGGTCCACTCGAAGTAGATGTGCGGGCGCTGCCCGGTCTCGTCCCGCACGTGCAGCAGGAGTGCGGCGAGCGCGTTGGGGATGCTGGAGCTCTCCAGGGTGAGGACCCGGTAGCGGTCGTGCAGCACCTCGCCGCGGACCTTCAGGCCGGATTCGAACTCGGACGCGTCCAGGACCGTGACCTCGACGAACATGACGTCGTCGGCGGCGGGGATGTCATTGTCCGCGCGGATCTGCTCCTTCTTCTGCCGGTACTCGGTGACGTCACGGCTGTCCGGCTCGTTGGCGATGAAACGGATCGTGCGGTTGGCGGTGTCGCGGATGAACCGCTGCGCCATGTCGTCGAACTCCAGGTGCGTGACGCGCAGCTCGAAGACGCGGGCGAGGCGGGAGAGCAGCGAGAGGGCCATGATGCCGCCGATGAAGCAGGCTCCGATCTTCACGCCGTCCGGGCGTTCGGCCACGTTGACGGCGGTGGTGTAGACGAAGACGGCGGAGATGATCCCGAAGCCGATGGTCCAGCCGCGCTCCCCCGCCCGGCGGGCCGCGATGGTCACCGCGACGGCCGCCGAGGTGATCAGCACCAGGACACCGGTGGCGTAGGCGCCGCCCTGGGCGTCGACGTCGGCGTCGAAGATCCACGTCACCAGGAAGGCGATGAGGGTGAAGACGATGACCATCGGGCGCAGGGCGCGGGCCCAGTGGGGGGCCATGCCGTAGCGGGGCAGGTAGCGCGGCATGAGGTTGAGCAGGCCGGCCATCGCGGAGGCGCCCGCGAACCACAGGATCAGGATGGTCGAGACGTCGTAGACGGTGCCGAAGGCGGAGCCGAGGTACTCGTGGGCCAGATAGGCCAGGGCACGGCCGTTGGCCTGGCCGCCCGGCTGGAACTGGGCGGGCGGGATCAGCAGCGTGGTGATGAAACTGCTGGTGATGAGGAAGACGCTCATGATCACGGCGGCGGTCGTCAGCAGCTTCTTGGCGCCGCGGATCCGGCCGACGGGCTCCTCCTCGGTGTCCTCGGGGTCGCCCTGCACGTGCGGCATGACCGCGACGCCGGTCTCGAAACCGGAGAGGCCGAGGGCGAGCTTCGGGAACACGATGAGGGCGATGCCGATCATCATGAGGGGGTTCCCGTGCTCCGCGGTCAGTGCGGCCGTCCAGTCGGGGATGAGGTGCGGCTCACTGAGCACCTCCCCGAGGCCCACCACCACGACGACCACGTTCAGTCCGAGGTAGATGGCGACGAGTACCACGGCCACCCCGATGGCCTCGCTGAACCCCTTCAGGAACACCGCGCCCAGCAGGGCGATCATGAGCAGGGTGATCGGGACCTCGTGGCCGTGCAGGGTGCTCGTCAGGTGCGGGTTCTCCACCAGGTGCGCGGTCGCGTCGGCGGCCGAGAGAGTGATGGTGATCAGGAAGTCGGTCGCCGCGAACCCGAGCAGGGTCAGGACGAACAGCTTCCCCTTCCAGAACGTGAGCAGCCGCTCCAGCATGGCGATGGAGCCCTCGCCGTGCGGGC
>NZ_JBFRER010000105.1:0-26668 GCF_052114405.1 Streptomyces sp. M-16
GACCGCGTGACCGCGTCGGCGTCGGCGTCGGCGTCGGCGTCGGCGTCGGCGTCGGCGTCGGCGAACCGTGGCGTCCGGGTGACGCCCGTGCCGTCGGCCCCGCCCCGGACGCGGCAGCCCCTCACCAAGGCGCCGGCCACGCCCGTGGCCGACCGGCGAGCCCTGCCCGCGACGCGCCGGACCACCCTTCCAGTGCCGACGGCGACGGTGACGGCGACCGGCCTCGCGCTCCCGTCGGCCGACGGCCGCGGGGGTGGCGTCGGCACGTCCGCCACCGCGCCGGGCTCCCTGCCCCCGGTGCAGCGGGCTGGCGCTGACCGCCCTGACGGGGCCGCAACGACGGAGTCGGCAGCGCCCCCCGCCTCTACGTCGCCCTCCGCCGACTCCGTCGTTGCGTCCCCGTCCCCTTCCCCGCCGGACCGGCCGGTGCTGGAGCGCCCGGTACGGAGCACCCCGCCCCGCCCCTCTTCCGCGCAGGCCGCGGCTCCGGCCGCCAGGCGTACGGGGCTTGGCGCACCGGTGCAGCGAGAGGCGGTACGCCGACCCGAGGGCTCGGCGCCCCGCGCCGACGTGCCCCGCGCGTCCGCCGTCCCACACGCGCGCGGCACGTCCGGCACGCCCGACGGGTCCGGCACGCGAGGGTCGTCGGCGTCCGAGGCCGCGTCCACCGCGCGGCCCACGACGCCACGGCAGGGCACGCCGCCCGTTGCGAGGGCGCCGCGTACGGGCTCGCCCGACGACGCCCCGACCCGAGCATCCGCACCCGCGCCCGCGCCCACACCCGCCCCCGCCCCCGCACCCGCACCCGCACCCGCACCCGCACCGCGGACGCCCCGGCGCGACGGAGCGACCGGCTCCACCGAGACGGGCACGAACCCGTCGGGCGCGGGAGAGAGACCGCCCGCGACCGGTGCCTCCGCCCCCGCAGCGACGTCCACCACGAGCGCGACGGCACGGCCGTCCGGGAGCGGTGCGCCCGTACAGCGAGCGGTGCCCCGGCCCGGAGCGACGCCGCCCGTACCGGCGGACGGCCGGCGCTCCTCCGCCCTGTCCGACGGCACGGCCACCGGGCCCTCCGTACAGGAGGCCGTCCGACCCCCCACGCCCACGCCCACGCCCACCTGGAGCGGTGCCCCGGCGGCATACGCCCCTCCCCCGCAGGCACCCCCCGCCGTCCGCGCCGACCGGCCGACGGCCACACCGGGTGACGCTCAACGGACCGGCGCGGCACCGACGCCCCTACCGGCTCCGCACACCACGCCCCGGTCCGGAGCTCCCGCGCCGACGCCCGTTCCCGGCGCCGCGCCCGTCCGGCGTGCCGTGGCCCCGGCCGCCCCGGGAGCGGCATCACCTGCCGGACCCGTGCCCGCCGCTCCCCACGCCGACCGGCCCACCACCCCCTCCATCCCGCGGCGGGCGGCCCGCCGGGAGCAGCCGCGGGCCGGCCAGAGCCCCGCTGCCGCCCCGGCCGCCCGTCCGGGCACGGCGACGCCCCCGGTGCAACGCTCMACACCCCGCACGCCCACGCCTGCCCGCCCGCCGGTGCCCGTCGTCGGCCACGACTCCGCGGCCCTACCCCCGTCGGCCCCGGGCCGTACGGAGTCCCGGCACGGACCCGTTGCCCCGGGCCCCGCGCCGGAGCGCCGGACCCCGACCACGGTCCCCGGCCCCCGTCACCCCGCCCTGCCCGGCTCCGCGCCCGTGGGCCCGGTGCAGCGCGGTGCAGCGCCTCGACGTGCGGGGCTCGGTGCCCCCCTGTCTCCCCCGGCGCACCCCGCTCCCCCGCCCGGGGCCGTGGTGCCGACGTCCCCGGTGCCCCGCCCCGCCCCGGGCCCGGCAACCGGCCGCACATCCGGCTCCCCGCGCCCCTCCGCTCCCGGGCCGGCGGCCGCACAACGGTTCCTTCCGCCCGGCGCCCCGTCCACGGGTGCGCCCGCCCTGACTGCGCCGGTCGCCGCGCCGGAGCACCACGGGCCCCGTGCCGGTGCCTCCGCCCCTCCGCCGGTCCAGCGGGCCTGGGCACCGCCCATGCCGGCCACACCGACCACACCCTCCGCGGCCCTCCCCCCGACGCCGCCCGCACCGGCCCCTCCCCGTAAGGACGGTGTACTCCCCGTCCAACGGGCCTTCCCCGTCCGGGGCGTTCCCCTGCGCCGGCCCTCCGCGGCCGGCGCGGGCGCCCCGGCGCGCGGCCCGCTCCCCGTGGCGCCGCTGAGTCCGCCGCCCGCGGCCGCACTCCCGGCGTTGCCCGCGGTCCCCTCGGCCGGGGCGCGGTCCGGGGGTTCGACGCCGTCCGGGCACACGGTCCAGCGCTTCCCGTCCTTCGGCTCCGGTTCCAGCCCCGGCTCCGGCTCCGGCTCCGGTTCCGGCCGGTCCCTCGGCGCGCTCGCGGCCGCCGCGTCGGCCACCGTGGCCTCGACGCTGGGGCATTTCCGGCCGTCGTCGCAGCAGGCGCCGCCGGCCGGACCGCCGCCACCGTACGAGCCGCCGGCGGCGCACGGCGCGCCCCCGCCCGAGTACACCGCCGTCCCCGTCGGCGCGTTCGATCCGCGCGAGCTGACCGAGTTCCAGCTGGACGAGCTGGTGCACCGGATCATCGACCGGGTCACCCGCCTCGTCCGCACCGAACTGCGCATGGACCGCGAGCGGATCGGCAGACTCCGCGATCCGCGCGCCTGACGGACCCGCCCGTACCTCCCGGACCCGCACCGACCGCCTGTGATCGGTCACCGCGCACACCGCCGCCCCCCTCACCACGACAGAAAGGCCCACCTCGGATGCCCCGACAGGACCCCGGGTCCACCATCTGGTTCACCCTCACCATCGACGGCGAGAGCCTCGGGCACTTCAACGGGTGCGAGGGCCTGTCGTCCCAGGTGGAGGTCGAGCAACGTCAGGAGGGCGGCAACAACGGCTTCGTGTGGCACCTGCCCACCCGGGTCACGTTCTCCACCATCCGGCTCACCCGGCCGCTCACGCCGGACACCGCGAAGGTCGCCAAGTGGATCTCGTCGGTGCAGACGGGGATCAAGCGGCCCACCGCCCAGATCGCGGCGCTCCGGGCCGACGGGTCGCTGGTGGCCCGCTGGGGGCTCATCGACGTCCTGCCCGTGAGCTGGCAGGGCCCCACCCTCGACCCCGCGAGCTCCGCCGTGGCCACGGAGGTCCTGGAGATCGCCCACCACGGGTTCACGGACTGACGGCGCGAGAGACGCGTCGGAGCGGAGAGGAGGCACACCCATGGCCACGAGCAGGAGGGGCGCCGGCAAGAGCCTGGTGCGCGCGACGCTGGCGATCCACGAGCCCCCGGTCGGGACGAGCACGACGCCCGGGGCACTGATGCGGACGTTCGGCTTCGAGTTCAATCCGGCGCAGCTGTCGCTGAGTCAGCGAGCGCAGTGGAAGGCCACGCCGACGATGGCCGTGCGCGACGGCTCCAAGCCGGAGTTCATGGGCGCCGAGCCGCGCGAGATGACCCTGGAGATCTTCCTGGACTCGTCGGCCGCGCCGACCGCCAACACGGTGCTCAAGAAGGTCGAATCGCTGCTGGACTGCTGCGAGGTGACGGCGAAGAGCATCGCCGCCGACCAGCCGTCGCCGCCGTGGGTGGTGTTCGAGTGGGGGTCCTTCTCCACGGCCCGGTTCGTCGCCTACGTGGGCTCGGTCGAGGCCTCGTACAGCCTCTTCGGCACGACGGGCGTGCCCATCCGTGCCACCTGTCAGGTACACCTGGTGGAGATCCCGGGGAAGACCAAGGGCCAGAACCCGACCTCGGGCGCGCTCACCGCCCAGCGCGTGCACCGGGTCGTGGCCGGCGACTCCCTGCAGTCGCTGGCGTGGCGGGAGTACGGCACGGCCACCGTCTGGCGGGCGATCGCCGAGGTCAACGGCATCGACGACCCGTCCCGGCTGGCGGCCGGCACCGAGCTGGTGCTTCCGGCGCCCGAGGAGGTGTCGCGCTGATGGTGCGTCCCGCGTTCTCCAGCATCATGCAGGTGCGGATGGGAGCCGCCAAGCTCCCGGACGACATCGCCCCGCTGCTCGTGGAGGGCTGGGTCGACCAGGGCGTCAACGTGCCCGCCGCGTTCCGGCTGACCTTCCGCGATCCGTACCGCCTCGTCCTCGGCAAGCTCGGTGTCACCTTCGGCACGAGGGTGGTCCTCACGCCGATCGCCGACGGCCAGGGGGGCGGCAAGCCGCTCCTGACGGGCGAGGTCACCGCGTTGGAGGCCGACTACGACGGCACCGGGAGCTTCACCGTGATCCGCGGCTACGACTTCGGGCACCGGATGATGCGCCGGCGCCGTGTCGTCGCCTACCGCAACCAGAAGGCCTCCGACATCGCCCGCAAGCTCGCCGCCCTGGACGGCGTGCCGATCGGCCGGATCCAGCCGACGAAGGGCACGTACGCCTTCGTCAGCCAGTCCAACGTCACGGACTGGGACTTCCTCTCCCGGCTCGCGGACGAGAACAACATGGTGATGTCCCTGGACGCCCAGGGGAAGTTCCGGTTCGTCACGCCGACCCCGTCGGCCGGCGGTCCGTCCCCGCGGACTGACGGTGACAAGAGCCCCTTCGTCCTCCAAGCCGGCCACGACATCCTCCGGCTGCGGGCGGCGGTCACCGCCGCCGACCAGGTCGGCACGGTCGAGTCGCGTGGCTGGAACGTCACCACCAAGAAGAGGATCGTCGAGACGGCCCCGGCCACCACCGACCCCGGCATCTCCATCGGCCTCACTCCGGGCCAGGCGGCCGGGAAGTTCCCGTCGGCGCAGCTCGTCGAGACCGCCACACCGTACGACCGGCAGGACGAGGTCCAGTACGCCGCCAAGGCCCTCGCCGCCGACGTCACCTCGTCGTTCGCGGAGCTGGAGGTCGCCGTGTACGGCAATCCCGAGCTGCGGCCGGGCGTGCCCGTGGCCCTCGGCGACGTGGGCAGGCCCTTCGAGGGCAAGTACACCGTCACCTCCGTGCGGCACGTCTTCGGCGACGGCAGGCACTACGAGTCCTGGATCACGGTGAGCGGCCGTCAGTGGCGCTCCCTGTACGGGCTGGCCTCGGGCGGGGGCGGCGCGGACACCACGAGCGCCGCCCGGCTGCCCGGCGTGGCGAACGCCATCGTCACCGACGTGCAGGACCCGCTGAAGCAGGGGCGGGTCAAGCTCCAGTTCCCGTGGCTGGACAACACGTACGTGAGCGACTGGGCCCGCAGCGTGCAGTCCGGCGGGGTGGGCGGCGGCGGCGTCTTCCCGATGGACGTCGGGGACGAGGTGCTGGTCGCCTTCGACCGGGGCGCGCTGGACCACCCGTTCGTGATCGGCGGGCTGTACAACGGCCGGGACCGGCCGACCCGGGTCGACGACGTGCCCCTGCACGACGGGCTGAAGCGGAAGGCCGCCCGGCACACCGTGTCCGACCGGCGGGGCAACCGCGTCGACCTGCTCAGCCAGCGGTCCGGCCGCCGCAGGCAAGGCGTCCGTATCGCCAGCGGTGACGACCGGCTGACCATCAACCTCGACCGCACCAAGACGGAGATCACCGTCGACAGCAAGGGGTCTGTGACCATCAAGGGGGGCCGCTCGGTGTCCGTCGAGGCCGGTACGGACCTGACGCTCAGCGCCGGGCGCCGGCTCACCATCAAGAGCGGCGGCCCCCTCGACATCCAGGGCAGCGGCGTCGTCAACATCAAGTCGCTGGGCGCCGTCAGCCTGGACGCGGTCGGCGCACTCAGTCTGAAGGCCTTGGGCGCCACCGTGATCAACGCCGGCGGCATGGTCCAGGTCAACTCCGTCGCCAACGTCGGCATCCGCGCCCTCAAGGTCGACCTCCAGGGCGCCGTGTTCGTCAACACCGTGAAGTACCCCCTCCCCGCATGACGGGACGACCGCGCCGCCGCGCCCGTGCCGTCGGCGGAAGGAAAGGGCAGGTGGCCCCCTGATGGCCGAACAGTTCGTCGGCTCCGGCTGGTCGTTCCCCCTGCGCATCGGGCCCACCGGGGGCATCGCGCTGGTCAGCGGCGAGCGCGAGATCGAGGAGGCCATCCGGCTCGTCCTGGCCACCGCCCCCGGCGAGCGGCCGATGCGCCCGGAGTTCGGCTGCGCCATCCACGACCTCGTCTTCGCCCCGGTCAACGAGCAGACCGCGGGACGCATCCAGCACGAGGTGCACGTGGGCCTGGACCGCTGGGAACCCCGGATCGAGGTCCACGACGTGGAGGTCTCCGCCGGCGCCGACCAGGGCGTCCTGTTCATCGACGTCCGGTACTCCATCCGCGGGACCAACAACCCGCGCAGCCTCGTCTTCCCCTTCTACGTCATCCCCAGCCACGACGAGCCGGGCGCGCCGGGCTCCTCGGAAAGCGACCTCTGATGTCCCTGCCCTCCCCCAACCTCGACGACCGGCGCTTCCAGCAGTTCGTCGACGACGCCAAGCGCTACATCCAGCAGCGCGCCCCGGAGTGGACCGACCACAACGTCTCCGACCCCGGCATCACGCTCGTCGAGACGGTCGCGCACATGGCCGACCAGATCGTCTACCGCCTCAACCGCGTCCCGGAGAAGAACCACCTCGCCTTCCTCGACCTGGTGGGCATCACGCTCTTCCCGCCCTCCGCCGCGCGCACGGACGTCACCTTCTGGCTGTCCGCGCCCCAGGAGGACGTGATCCTGGTCCCGGCCGGTGCCGAGGTCGCGACGCTGCGCACCGAGCGGGAAGAGGCCGTCGTCTTCGCCACCGAGCGCGACCTGGCCGTCGTCCCGTGCGAGTTGTCCCACGTGGTGGTGCAGCACCGGGGGCAGCCCGTCGCGGACCGCACCACGGACCTCGACGAGCGCAAGGACGTGCTGTGCTTCGCCGAGGCCCCGGTACCCGGCGACTGCATGCTCATCGGTCTGACCGCGGCCGCTCCGTACTGCGCGCTCGCGCTGGAACTCGACAGCCGCGTCGACGGCGTCGGTGTCGATCCCCGCCAGCCCCCGCTCGTGTGGGAGGCGTGGACCGAGGACGGCTGGCAGCCCTGCGAGGTGGACCGGGACGGCACCGGCGGTCTCAACCGGCCCGGCGACGTCGTCCTGCACCTGCCCGGTGGTCATGTGCTCTCGCGCAACGGCGGGCACGAGGCCGGCTGGGTCCGCTGCCGCGTCACCGATCCGCTGCCGGGCCAGCCCTTCTACACCACCTCGCCGAGCATCCGTTCCGTCGAGGCCTACACGATCGGCGCCACCACGCGCGCCGTGCACGCGGAGACCGTCCACGACGAGGCGCTGGGCGAAGCCACCGGACTGCCCGGCCAGCGGCTGCGGCTGGCCCACGCCCCGGTCGTCGCCGACGACCCGCCGCTCCTCCTGCAGACCGCCGACGACGACGGCTGGCAGGACTGGCAGGTGGTCCCGCACTTCGCCGCCTCCGGCCCCGGCGACCACCACGTCACCCTGGACGCCGCCACCGGCGAGATCGCCTTCGGCCCTGCCGTCCGCGAACCGGACGGGTCACTGCGCCAGTACGGAGCGGTCGCCCCCAAGGGTTCCGTCGTCCGCGCCCACCGCTACCGCACCGGCGGCGGACGCGGCGGAAACGTGGCACGCGGCGCCGTGCAGGTGCTGCGCACCTCCGTCCCGTACGTGGCAGAGGTCGTCAACCGGGAGGCGGCGCGCGGCGGTGTGGACGGCGAGACGGTCGAGGAGGCCAAGCTGCGGGCACCGATCACGCTCCGCGCCCAGGACCGCGCCGTCACCCTGCGCGACTACGAGGAACTCGCCCGCCGGGCCGCGCCCGAGACCGCACGCATCACCTGCCTGGAGGGCGAGGAGGGCGAGCACGGGGCCTACGCGGTCCGCGTCCTCGTCGTCCCCCAGGCCGTGCCCGATCCGGGTGGGCGGCTGCGGTTCGAGCAGCTCGTGCCCGGTGACGCGCTGCTGGGCCGGATCACCCGCCACCTCGACGAACGGCGTCTCGTCGGCACCCGGCTGGCCGTCGGCCCGCCGTACTACCAGGGCGTCACCGTCGTCGCCACGGTGCACGCCTTCCGCGGCGTCGACACCGACCGGGTGCGCCGCCAGGTGCACGACGCGCTCTACCGCCACCTCGACCCGCTGACCGGCGGTGCGGACGGCCAGGGCTGGCCCTTCGGCCGGCCCGTCCAGACCGGCGAGGTGTTCGCGGTCCTCCAGCGGGTCCCCGGTGTGGAACTGGTCGACGAGGTCGTGCTGCACCCGGCCGACCCCCTCACCGGAAAACGCGGCAACCCCACCGACCGCATCGACCTGGAGCGGCCCTCGCTGGTCTTCTCCTACGACCACCGCGTCCGCGTGATCGGGGACGGCGCATGACGGCCGCCGCCCACCGCGGCTCCGTCGACGGCCTCGGCTCCTCGCTCCCCCTGGGCGCGATGCTCCCGGCCGTCTTCGCCGACGACGACCTGGCGCAGCGGTTCGTCGGTGGACTCGACGACGTCCTCGCACCCATCCTGAACGTCCTGGACTGTCTGGACACCTATTTCGACCCGGCGTTGACCCCGGCCGACTTCGCCCGGTGGCTCGGCGGCTGGGTGGGCGCCGAGACCGACGGCAGCGAGCCCGAGCCCCGGCTGCGGGCCGCCGTCGCGGCCGCCGTCGCGCTGCACCGGATCCGCGGCACCCGCCGCGGCCTCACGGAGGCGGTACGGCTGGCGTTCGGCGTCGTACCCGACATCACCGAGAGCGGCGCCGCCGACTGGAACGCCCGCCCGCTCGGCCCCTTCCCCGGCGCCCCGCGCCCCCGCCTCCACGTCAGCCTCCGGCTGCCCGACCCGACTCCGGCCGACGCCCACCGACTGGACTCCCTCGTCGCCGCCGCCCGGCCCGCCCACATGCCCTACACGGTCGAAGTGACGGCCGCCGAAAGGACCCCGCAGACATGACCACGCAGAACTGTGCCGAGTGCGGAACGCGCGCGGAGCCGGGCCATTCCTTCTGCGACGCGTGCGGCGCCGTGCTCCGCTGGGACCAGGACGCCCGCGCCACGCGGCCCGCCGGCCCGTCCCCGCAGCCCGGCGGGCCCGCCGCGGATGCGTCGCGGACCCCGCACGAGGACGCGGCCCGTACGGAACGGGCGGCGCGCGCCGCCGGCGGTTCCGGAGGATCGGCGCCGGATGCGGAGGGGCAGGAGGGGCCGGGGCCGGCCGCTCCGCCCCGCGCCTGCGACGGCGGGCAGCCCGCCGGCCCCGCTCAGGATGCCCCCGGCACCCCGTCGCCACGGGACACCGCACCGACCGGGCCGGTACCCGCCACCCCGGACCCGCACGCGCTCAGCGACACCATGTCCGACCGGGCGCGCTCCCTCCTGGTGCCCGTGGCGGACCCGGAGTCGCCGCACCCCGCTCCGGCGGGCGCCGGGCCCGTCCTGCCCGGACGGCCGGATGCCGACCGGCCCGCGGTACGCACCCCGGGAGAACAGCCCGGCATCGCGGGCGGCCCGCCGTGCCAATGGTGCTCGACGCCCAATCCTCCCGACCGCCACTACTGCGTGCGCTGCGCGATGCCGCTGGCCGAGACCGGCGAGGCTTCCGCACCCGGAAGGGCGCCCTGGTGGCGCCGGCTCTTCGGCGGGCGGCGCCGCGAGACGCCGTGGGCGGGTGACCGTCCGCGGCTGCGCCGCGTCTTCGACCGGATCGGCACCTGGATCGCGCTCGCGGTCGTCGTCGCCCTGGCGGTCCTCGGCTTCGTGTACCTGCCCGACGGCGTCCGGGCCACCCTGGACCACTTCGCCCAGCGTGCCCCGGTCGCCCCGGACCGGATCGCGGCCTCCCGTTCCTATCCCGACCACGTGCCGGAGCTCGCCTTCGACAAGCGCAGCAACACCTGGTGGGGGCCAGGCGTATCGCAGTCCGGCCAAGGCGAGTGGATCGAGGCCGACTTCAGCGAGCCGACCCGGCTGCTGGACCTGATCATCACCCCGGGCGTCTCCGCGCGGGCCGACAAGATCGGGGCATCCGCCCTGCCGCACCACGTCACGGCGACGATCACCGGTAAGGACGGCAAGGTCACCACGCGCCGGCTGACCCTGGATCAGGGGGCGGGCGGCCAGCGGCGCCCGTTCCGCGTCGGCGAGGTCACGAAGGTCCGTTTCACCGTCGAGTCGGCGCACGCGGCCTCCGCCGACAAGCAGGTCGCCATTTCGGAGATCGAGTTCTTCGGCCCGTCGAACGCCGGCCGCTCCTGACCGCACCGCCGGAGTCCACGCGGCCGACCGACCCCGGGGGGGTGCTTCCACATCACCCCCACCGGCGATCACCCCGCCCGGCCGCCACGCCCCGTGCCCCGTGCCTCGCGACCGAGTGAGTGGGCGCGCACGTGTCCGCCGGCGCGCGCGTGCCCGGGGCTATCCCGGGATGGCACAGGGGTCGACGCCGGTCAGGTCACGGCTCGCATCCCACAACCGCGCCGCGACGGAGGCGTCGGCAAGGTGGTCCCACACCGGCTCGCGTCGGGGCTCGCCCCGCAGGCCGAAGACGCGCGGTCCCCACAGCTGGCCTCCACGTACGGTCGAGTCGAGCACCGCTCGGACCGCGGGCCACGCGCCGGCGTGCTTGCCCTGGACGAGGAGGGCCGCAGGTGCCGCGCCCACCCGTGCACGGGGAGTCCGCACATGGATCGGCGGCCGTGACGGGGTGAGGGAGTCCAGCGCGCCGCCGGGATGGACCACCACGCTCGCCACCGCGCCGCCGACAGCGCGCAGGCGGCGGTCGAGTTCGACACCGAAGTACATCTGCGCCAGCTTGGAACGTCCGTAGGAGCGCTTGGGCCGGTAGTCCTTCCGGGAGTGCAGGTCGTCCGGGTCGAGCCGCTCCGACTTCGCCGCGAAGCTGCCCATGGTCACGACGCGGGCCGCCGGCGCGGCCGACAGCAGCGGCATCAGCCACCCGGTCAACGCGAAGTGTCCGAGGTGGTTCGTACCGAACATGAGCTCGTGGCCGTCCCCCGTCTCCCTGCGCGGGGGGTCGTCAAGCGCAACGCCCGCGTTGTGGACCACCGCGTCAAGGCACTGCACCCCCAGCGACTCCACCACTGAGCGCAGCGAGGAGAGGTCGGCGAGGTCCAGCGGAACGGCCCGCACCCGCGCACCGGCAACACGCGCACGTATCGAAGCCAGGGCGGCCTCGGCCTTCACGGGATTCCGGCTGCCGAGCACGACGGTCGCTCCGGTTGCCGACAACTGTTCCGCGACGAAATAGCCGATGCCGGCGTTGCCGCCGGTGACCAGGAAGACACTGCCGTCGGCACGCGGCAGGCGTCGGACGTCCCAGGGCGGGGTGGAGGATGCGGAGGACACGGTGACGGACTCCCTTGCTGGTGACAGCGGCTGCCGCGGCATGCGGGCAACTCGACACCCACGGTTCCAGCGGCCGCCGACACATCCCCCATCGCTCACCGACAGTCCCGCCGGACGGCCGATATCCCACCGACACGGCGCTGACCCCTCGTGGGTGTACGTCCGCCGCCGGACTCGGTGGCGCCCCCATGCATCGGCTGCGGACACGCTCACCCACCCGCATGAATTCGCTTAAATGTACGAATTCAGGCGCTGGCGGCACCCCGGACGGGGCTGCGCCACCCGTTCAGCCGGTCGGGAGCGGGCGGCGGGGTCCGTTCGCCGGAGTGCTGTGCCTTGATTGCACGGATATTCTGGGAAATGTGATCGAGTCTGGACGGCCGGGGCTCCGTCGGCGCTACGGCCGGGGGTGGCTTGTGCGGCTGTCGCCGGTCATTCTGACCGTCGTGATCGCCAGCCTGGCCTACGCCACTCCGCCGGAGCTGGCCTTCAGCCGCCTCCTGCCGGCGGCGCCGGCGCTGGCCGCCGCCATGTGGCCGGTCCTCCCCACCGTTCTGCTCGGCACGGTCTGCCTCCTCCTGATGATCGGCCTCAGCCTCGTCTTCCCCGATCTGGGAACGTGGTGGACGGCCGCGGGAATCATCGCGGTGACCGTGGCCGCGGCGTACGGAAGCCACCTCCGGCTCCAGCGCGAGCGCACCCTCTTCCAGGTACGGCTCGTCGCCGACGCGGCGCAGCAGGTGGTGCTCAGCCCCCTGCCCAGCCGCCTCGGGAACATCGAGATCGAGTCGCTGTACCTCGCGGCCGCGGCGGAGGCCAGCATCGGCGGGGACTTCTACGAGGTGGTCGACACTCCGTACGGGGTCAGGCTGCTCATCGGTGACGTGCGGGGCAAGGGACTGCCGGCGGTGGGGGCGGCCGCGGCGATCGTCAACGCCTTCCGGGAAGCCGCCTACGACGAGACCGACATGGTGAACGTCGCACGCAGGATGGATGCCAGCAGCACCCGCTACAACTCCTCCTTCCCCCCAGAAGGCCCGATGGAGCGCTTCGCCACCGCCCTTCTCGTCCAGATCCCGCGCGAGGGCAGACGCATCGACATCCTCAACTGCGGACACCCCCCACCACTGCTCCGGAACCGCAGGAACGTCCACACCCTTGAGTCCGCCAACCCCTCGCCGCTGCTCAGCCTCGCCGAGCTGATCGGCGATCACTACACCGTCGACACCTTCGACTTCGCCCCGGGTGACCTGCTGCTCCTCTACACCGACGGGATCGCCGAGGCGCGCGCCCGCGACGGCGAGTTCTTCCCGCTGGCGGCTTGGATGGGCCGTCAGCCCCCGACTCCGCCCCGCGAACTGCTCACGACCCTTCACCGCGACCTCCTCCGCTACAGCAGAGGCCGCCTCGACGACGACATCGCCGCCCTGGCCGTACGCCTGCACGAGCCCTGAGGCTCAGAGCCTCGGAGCCCGGCCCGCCACAACGCGGTCGAGTCCGGCCCGGCCCGCGGGCCGTTGACGACGGGGTCAGGCCCCGGGCCGTACCGGGCCGATGAGGGTACCGGCGGTCACCTCGAAGCGGCCTTCGGCGACCGAGGTGCCCGGGATCTCGCCGCCGGGAGCCCTGAGCGTGAACGACGCCTCGTCCGCCGGGGTGCCGTGGCCGTTGTGGGGGACCTGGATGTCGAAGTGGACGGGTCGTCCCGGACCGAAGGTCACCGGTGTGGTCTGGTCGCCGTACCGGCCGGCCGTGGTGCCGAGCGGTGTGCCGTGCAGCGAGAAGGCCACGTCGGTCGGGGAACCGGCGAGGCGGCACGGCGCGTAGCCCTTCGGCGCGGTCAGCGTGACCCGGAAGTGGACGTGCCCGGCGCCGGCCTGGTCCCGCGTGATCTTCGCGAGGTGGTTGGCCGGCCGGCAGGCCGACGGGGCGGCGACGGCGCCCGCCGTCGCGGCCCGCGCGCTGCCCGCGCCCGCGACGGCCGCCAGAGCGACGGCGACAACAGCGGCGGTGGCGGACGTGCGGCTGGTGCGCATTCTGGACTCTCCCTGTCTTTCGGACCGGTTCCGCGGGCCTTTCCCGAGGAACCACGGGTCGCAGGGATCCCTGCCCGCCGCCCCTTCGCCCCAATGTCCCGGAACGCCAACAAAGCCACTCTTGCGCGGAAAACAGCCGGGAGCGCCCTTCCGGGCACGGCCGGGCGGGCCGGCCGGCGGACCGCCCGGGCGAGAGCGCCCGGGCGGTCCGGCTCTCAGGACGCCCGGTTGCGGAAGTCCTGGCGCAGGGCGTCGAGGATCCGCGCCGCTTCGTCCAGGTCCGCCGCGCGGCAGCGGTCGATGGCCGACGACAGCCGGATGATCGCGTCGTCGTACCGGCCGAGGCCGGTTCCCTCGATCAGGGCCGTGACGCGGACCGCCTCGGCGCGGGGCACCTCGCCGTCCGCGCCGCCCTCCTCGTACGCGGCCACGGCGGCCTCGCCCTCGACGAGGGCCTCCTGGAAGCGCTCCACCTCGGCCAGCACCCGGGCGCGGCGGTAGTGCACGGCGCCGTTCTGGTACCAGGGGACGAAGCACTCGTCGTCCTGCGGCGCCGCCGCGCGCACCGCGTCCGCCCGTGTCAGGTGCTCCAGCGCCTCCTCCAGGCCCTCCGCCTCGCGGCCGCGCACCGTCAGCCGTGCGAACTCACACATCATCTGGATGACGAAGGAGGCGTTCGGGGCCTGCGCATGGGCGTCGACCGCGCGCTGGTAGGCCGTACGGGCCGCGTCCCGCCGGTCGGCCAGCAGCAGCGCCGTCGCCGCCTCGGCCGCCACCATCGTGTGGATCTCGCGGTCCTCCTGCCAGGTCGCGACGGCGTCGGCCACCCTCAGGAACTCCTCCGCCGCCGGCAGGTACTCCTCCAGCTCCCGCAGCCCCCTGGCCAGGGTCAGCCTCACGTGGGCGGTCAGGCGCTCGTCGTCCCCTGCGGCCCCGGCTACGGAGGCGTCCGGCAGGCCGGACAGGACCGACTCCAGGACGGCGACCGCGTCGGCCTGCCTGCCGTTGCGCCCCAGGACGTCGGCCAGCTGCAGGCGGACGTCGGTGGCTTCCCGGGACGCGCCCTCGCGGTCGTAGCGGTCGGCCGCCTCCGAGAAGTGGCGCACCGCACCGGTCACGTCCCGCATGTGGGCCGCGGCGTGAGCGAGCAGGGCGTACGTCGGGGCCAGCGGGAAGTCCGCGTCGTCGTACCGTACGGCGTCGGCGACGGCCTGGTGCAGGAGTTCCGCGGCCGCGGCCGGCTCCTGCCGCGCCAGCAGGATCTGGGCGAGCCTGGCCCGTACGCGAGCGGCCCGCCAGGGGCGTTCGCCGGCGGTCAGCTCGGTCAGGGCCGCGCGCATCTCCGTCTCGGCCGTGGCGAGGTCGTCGCGGCGTGCGGCCAGGTCGGCCGTGAAGAGCCGTGCGGCGGCGACCTGGTGGGGGACGGACAGCCGCTCGGCCTCGGCGCGCAGCGTACGGCCGACCCCCTTGGCCCACTCCAGCACGGAATCGGACTCGGACTCCGGGGCCGGGCCCACGTGGTCGTCCCCTCCGTCCTGGTCCTGGTCCTCCTCCAGCGTCGCCCGATGGGCGGCGAGGGCGCACGCGTGCAGGGTGACGAGGTACTCCTGTACGCGTTGCGCGGCGGTGTCGGCTCCGGACCCGGCCGCCTCCTCCTCCGAGGCCCCCTCCGTGAGGGGCGCCGTGACCTTGAGGTCCTCGGCCAGCCGCAGGGTCTTGTCGACGGTGGCCCGGATCTCGGCGGCGTCCGGGTGACGGCCCGCCGGGTCCGCGGCCTCGTCGGGCGCCTTGCGGGCCGTCTCGTCCTGCCCGATGGTCAGCCGTGCGAAGGCGTGGGCCCGCAAGGCCAGGGCGTGCCAGGGCTTGCCGAGCGCCTCGTACAGCTCGTCCGCCCGTTCGAGCTCGGCCGCGGACTCGTCTTCGTGGTCCTCCTGTGAGAGTTCGTACGCACGGTGCTCGGCCAGCTCCGCCAGCAGCAGGTCCTCCGGGCCGAGCCGGTCGTCGTGGGCGGCGCTGCCGTCGTCGAGGCGCTCGGCGACGCGGCGCCACAGGCGGGCGCCGCCGGGGTGCCCCACCACGGTCAAGCGGCGTGCCTCGCGCACCAGCTCGAAGAAGTCCTCCGGGATGGGCGGCGCACCGGCGACGCTCCCGGCGCCGGCCGCGGTGGCGGTCGCCGCGCCGGAGGCGGCGGCGGGCGCGGCGGGCTTCGGGAGGGCCGTGCGCAGTCCGAGCGGCAACGGCTCGTCGAGCAGCGGCCGCTGCGCGAGCCGCGCCCGGCGGACGTCCCCCACGGTGGTGGTGCCGTTGCGGGCGTCGAAGGCGGCGCCGAGCCGGTCCCCCTCGGCGCGGACGTGCGCGAGCAGCGCACCGGCGGTCCACACGCGGCCGGGCGGCCCCGCGACGGCCGTGTCCTCGTGGCCGTCCCCGACGATGCGGGCCAGCAGCACCTCCACACCGGTCAGGAAGCCCAGCCGGGACAGCGGCGCGCCGGTCGCCTCGAACAGCGGGCGGTTCTCGGCGAGGACCTCCAGTCCGCGGCCCTCGTTGCGCGAGAGCGCGCAGAACTCCAGGTGCATGCCGATCTCGTCCTGCATGCCGGTGTTGCCGCGCACCCTCCGGTAGCCCGTGAGGTGGTGGGAGCGGGCCTCGTCGGTACGCCCGGTGCGCAGCAGGGGCAGGAGCGCCCTCGCCTGGCTCAGCTGCGGCTCGTCACTGCAGCCCTTGTCGCCGGAGAGGACCGGCCGCCAGCGTTCGAGGGCCGTGGCGTCGTCGCCGGCGCGCACCGCGTGCCAGGCGAACTGGCGTACCTCACAGGCCTCGCAGTCGCTGAGCTCGCAGCGCGGGCGCGTCACCCACAGGTCGTAGGCATCGGCCACGCCGGTTCCCGTGTGGGAGGCCACGTGGTAGCGCATCGCCGCGACGGGCTGCATGTCGTGGCCCGCGTCGGTATAGCGTCCGCGCATCCGGTCGATCCAGCCCTCGACGGTGGCCAGCGGCACCTCGGGGACCTGGAGCAGGGACGTGGTGACCCACTTGAACCGCCAGAAGACCTGGTGGGCCTCCCACTCGCTGAACGCGCCCGGTTCGGTGTCCCACAGCTTGAGCAGCCGGGCGAAGACCACCGGGGCCTTGCGGTGCTCGCCGGTGAACTCGTACGCCGACATCAGCTCCAGCAGAGCCGTCGCCAGTACGTCCGTCTTCTCCAGGGCTTCGGCCGCCTCGACGAGTTCCTCGGCGGTGACGGTCCGCTGCAGCCCGTACGGCCGGCCGTTGTTCTCGCGGAGCGCCTCGAACACGGCCTCGGGGTGGTCCAGCATCACAGTTCCTTCCGGGGCTCGGCGCCGGACGCGTCCGGGCCGGCGTTGTGCATGGCGTGGGTGAGCAGACCGATGAACGCGCGGTTGAGCAGGGCGCTCTCACTGGCCCGCAGCGGCCGGCGGCTCAGCAGCAGGGCCTGTCCGTAGAGGGCCTCGGCGGTGGTGACGGCGAGCCCGCGCTCGGCGATCGTGACCGCCTGGCGCACCAGGGGGTTGAGGTGGTTCAGGACGAGCTGGGCGGGCGGGGTCTCCTGGTGGAGCGAGCCGAGGATGTCGGCCCACAGGCCGTCGCCGTCGGCCGCCAGGTTCGACCGGGTCCGCTCGTGCCTGGCCTCCCGGTTGTCGAGCAGCAGGGCGGGTGCGGTGACGGGCTGGAAGTCCCGCAGGACCACGTCGCAGTCGTGCGCGCCGATGATTTCCCGGGCGACGGCCAGGAACGTCGCCGCGCGCAGCTCCGCGGTGGGGTCCACGGCGTCCAGGTGGGCGGTGACCAGGGCCGGGTCGAGGTCGGTGACGGCCGTGCCGGGACGGATCTCGGGCAGCCGGTGCACCAGGTCGCGGTCGTAGGTGTAGCCGCCGTTGACGACGCCCAGGCCGGCGGCGGACGCGATGGGGGCGACCTGCCGGAACTCCTCGACGCTACGGGTGACCAGCACCGTCGGGTGGGACCGGAGGAACTCCTCCAGGGTGACGTTGCCGTCGGTGGTCTCGAAGGGCAGCCACGGCAGCACGACGCGCAGCAGCTCGTCGTCGTAGCGTGCGAGGGCCTTCACCGCGAGGTGGTGGACGTCGATGAAGCGGTGCAGCAGCGCCGGGTCGCTCGCCGCCAGCCCGGTCAGCCAGTCGCGGATCCGGTCGCCCAGCGCGTCCCGTACGGCGGCGAGGGTGCCGTCCTCGTACAGCGACTCGCGCGAGGCCGTCGGCCGCAGGCTGGTGGTGTCGACCACGCAGCGTACGAAGAACGCCCACTCGGGGAGCAGTTCGGGCGCCCGGTCGGTGAGCAGCATGCCCTTGAGGTGGACGCGGTGCCCGGCGCGCTGGGCGGGGCTCACGGACGTCGGCAGGACGTACGCGACACCGCGCAGCCCGGCCGCCGGCAGGTCCAGCTCGATCGTGTCGAGCGGGGTGAAGTCGAACTGCTCGCGGCAGTACGCGGTCAGTGCCTCGCGGCGGGCCAGCGGGGAGCGGTGCCGCTGCTCCCACGGCGGCGTCACGTTGACGCGCTCGGGCGCCCCGCCGCCGGGGCCGACCACGCTCACCTCGTGGCGCAGCAGGCTCCCGTAGTGCCGGGCCAGCGCGACGACCCGCTGGGGCTCGGTCCATTCCGCGTTGTCGGCGCGCGGGGTGAGGCGGACCGTCGTTCCCGGCTCGGGGACGGCCGAGGCGGCAAGCGTACGGATGGTGTAGCGGCCGTCGGAGTGGCCGCGCCATTCCACGGCGGGGGCGGCCGGGTCGGCGGCGGACCGGCTGACCACGGTGATCTCGTCGGCCACCACGAAGCAGGCGAGCAGGCCGATGCCGAACTGGCCGATGAACTCGCCACGGGCGGCGTCGAGCCCGGCGCCGTCCAGGGCACCGTCGGCGGTCCGCTTGGAGCTGCGTCCGATGGTGGCCAGGAAGCGGTGCACGTCGGATTCCGTCAGGCCGATTCCGGTGTCGGTGACGGTGAGCGTGTCACCGGTGCGCACCGTGATGGTTCCGGGGGCGCCGGGGTGCAGCGCCTGCCGGGCGGTGATGGCGTCGACGGCGTTCTGGAGCAGTTCCCGCAGGTAGACGCGGGGGCTGGAGTAGAGGTGGTGGGAGAGCAGGTCGACGAGGCCGCGCAGGTCGACCTGGAAGGTGTGCGAGTTCTCGGGGTGGGTCACCGGTCGGGGTCCTTCTGTGGGCGTGCCCGGGCAGGGCGGGGCCGGGCCCCGGCCCGGCACGGGGACGGAGCGGGGCGGCGCGGCGCGGGCGACGGGGAACGGGAACGGGCGGGGCCGGGACGGCTGGGCGGCGCGGCGGGCTCAGCGGCCGGCGGCCGAGCGGTGTTTCCGGTAGGCGGCGACGGGATCGGAGCCGTTCAGGTACTGCCACGGCGACTCGGTCACGTCGCCGTCGGTCGCCTCGAAGCACTCGCGGGCGGCGGACCGCTCCCCGGCGAGCGAGAAGGCCATCGCGAAGGAGTTGAGCACCTGGATCCGCTGGTACGGGGACGCCAGGCGTTCGAAGTCCGGGTGACGGAACGAGTGCGCGGCCGCCTCGTGGAGGGAGGCGCTGACGTCGGGGCGGGCCATGTACCGGCCGTCGGCTCCCGAATCGAGCATGAGCCACTGTTCGAGGTGTGCGTCCGGAACCAGCATGCCCAGTGCCGACCCGCCGGGCGCGGCCGCGGCGGATTCCCGTGCGAAGGCGTGCATCTGCTCGTCGGAGCCGCCCCACTTCTTGCAGACCTGCTGCAACTGCTGGCTGTGCGCCCCCAGGTGGTGCGGGGCGCGGCGCACCGCCGCCTCGAACCGCCGCAGCGCGAGGGTGGGGCCGACCTGGAGACCGCGTCCGGTGATCTGGAGGCCGTACCAGGGGGACGACCATTGCGGCTCGCGCTCGGCGGCCGCGTAGAACCACTGCTCGGCCAGCCGCAGGCGCCCGTGGAACAGGTCGAACTGCTCGCGTGACACGTGCTTGGCGAGGGCGCCGGTGCGCGCCTCCCAGGCCCAGGTGATGTGCCTGAAGCCGGCCAGGACGCGCGGCAGTGCCGCCTCCGGCTCGGCCTCGACGGCCTGCACGATCCACCGCTCCACGCCCGCCGTGTCGGCGACGGCCCAGAGCAGCTCGGTACGGTTGCCGCCCTCGGGGTGTGCCTCGAAGAGCCCGCGCACCGTCGCCCAGTCGGCCGCCGCGGCGGCCTCGCGGGCCTGCGCGACGTCCGGGTCCCCGGAGTCCTTGCGCAACCGTGCGGCGGGCCGCCCCGTCCACTTCCCCAGCGTGCGCCCCATGTCGCGGAGCAACGCCATGTCCCCACCCCATTGCCGTGTTCGTGCGGGGCAGCAGATCGATCTCTCCCCGTGAGGGAAGTGACTATCACGCGCATCCGACAATCGCACAACCATATGTGGCCGCGGTCGCGGGGGAGCCGCTGGTCAGGGGGTTGCCGGCGTGGGGTCGGGCCGCCCGGCGCGTCCGGGCCGGCGAAGCGGGAGGGAACGGAGCGGTGTGCCGCCGGGATCCCGCCGGCCTTTCCGCGGCCGGCGCCTCAAGGTGGCGCCTCAGGGTGGCGCCCTTCGGGCGTCCCCGTGGGCGGCTTCGTGGGCGGCTTCGTGGTGTCAGAAGGCGTAGACCGGGTTGCCGTTCAAGGTCGTGGACATCTCGCACGCGTTGGAGAAGGTGTGCTTCCACGCGACGCGGTTGCCGTGCCAGACGCCGTCGGCGGTGACGGTGACGGGGGCGTAGAGCATCGGGCAGGCCCGGCCCGGATTCGGGGCGGCCAGCAGGTGGTTCAGCTCGCCGCCGGTGGCGTTGAGGGCGTCGCACGCGGCCCTGGGGGTGGGGTGGGTGCCCTCGGCGGTGTAGCCGCAGCTGAGGACGGCAGCGCGCAGGACGGTACCGCCGATGGCCGCGCCGTCCCCCTGGGCGACGGTGAAGACCATGGCGGACGGGGCGTACAGGCTCGCGGGCTTGGCCTCCGCCAGGCCCGTGGTGCCGGCGAGGCAGAGGAGGGCGGCGGCGGAGACGGTGGCTAAGCGGTGACGCACGACAAGACTCACTTTCGATTCGAAGGCCGATGATCGCGCCACATCCCCCATGTGGCGCTCTAGCGGGGCAGAGCCTGCCAGATTTGAAGGCACGTCGCACATGGGTGAGCAGATTGCGGACACACTCGTTCGAATGTCGGACATCAGGGCGCCATCCGTGCGGTCGTCGGGTCATGTCGCAGGTCGGCGCCGCGAGGGGGCGCGGTGCTCCGCCCGTCACGGCCCGGCCTTCCGCGCCGCCCGCCCTGGTGGGCGCGGCGCGGGGTGCGCGGAACGGCCGTCCAGAGTGGCCGAATCGGCGCGGCGAGGCGTCGCCGCCGATTCGGCGCCCGATCGCCAATGACCGACCGGACAGAGGTTGTTAACCTATGGCCATCAATCGGGGAGGGGTGGGGCGGCGCCTCCCRCTCCGGACCTCCCGCCTCCGGCACGCCCCGCGCACCGCACGCGATGCCGCACCTTGAGAGGTCCCGTCCATGTCCTTGGCCAACGACCGCATCAGCGTCCTGTCCGAGGCCTTCGCCGCCGACCCGTACCGTCACTTCGCCCGGCTCAGGGAACACGCCCCGGTGCACTACGAGCCCGCGGTCGACAGCTACTTCCTCTCCCGCCACCAGGACGTGAAGCGGGTACTGACCGACCACGAGGCCTTCAGCACCGCGCCGTTGCAGGTACGCGCGGAGCCCGTGATGCGCGGGCCCGTGCTCGCCCAGATGACGGGCGCCGAGCACACGGCCAAGCGGAAGATCGTCGTTCGGAGCTTCACCGGGTCCGCCCTCCGGGACCAGATGCGCGCCGTCCACTCCAACGCCGCCGAACTCCTTGCTCCCTTCCTCCCCCGGGGCCGCATGGACCTGGTCAACGACTTCGGCAAACCCTTCGCCCTCCGCGTCACGCTCGACGTGCTCGGGCTGGACCGCGAGGACTGGCGGCAGTTGGCCGCCTGGCACAGCGGGGTCGCGGAGTTCATCACCGGCCTGGCCCTGACGCCCGAGCGGCGCCGGCACTGCCTGCAGTGCGCCGAGCGGCTGGAGGCGTACCTGCGTCCCGTGATCGCACGGCGGCGCCGCCATCCGGGCGAGGACCTGGTGTCGAAGCTGTGCACCGCCGAGTTCGACGGCGTCGCCATGAGCGACCGCGACGTCACCGCCCTCGTCATCAACGTCCTGGCGGCCGCCACCGAACCCGCCGACAAGACTCTCGCGCTGCTCTTCAAGCACCTGATCGACCACCCCGAGCAGCTGGCGCGGGTCCGAAGCGACCCGGGCCTGCTGCCGGCCGCGATCGCCGAGACCCTGCGCCACAGCCCGCCGGTCCAGCTCATACCCCGCCAGACGGAGCGGGACGTGGCGTTCGCCGGCGTCACCGTCCCCGCGGGCGYCACCGTCTTCTGCATGATCGGCGCGGCGAACCGGGATCCCGACGCCTTCACCGCCCCGGACACGTTCGACATCCACCGCCCGGACCTGGCCGCCGCCCGCTCCTTCACCGCGGCCGCCCAGCACCTGTCCTTCGGCAGCGGACTCCACCAGTGCGTCGGAGCGGCCTTCACGCGCGCCGAGATCGAAACCGTCGCCGCGCTGCTGCTGCCGGTGCTCGACCGGGTCCGCTTCAGCCCCGGATTCCGCTACCGCGAGGCCGGTCTCTACACCCGGGGACCCGTCGCCCTGCTCCTGGAGTTCACACCCCGCGTCGGCTGACGGCCCCCACCCCGCACCCGTACTCCCGCACCCCCTCGAACGAAGCGAGCGAAGACCGACGATGCCACCGACCGACATCACCCGCGCCATCAACGACCTCCTGTTCACCCCGGACCTCGACCTCCTCGAAGCCGTCGACCGGCACTTCACCCCCGACTACCGACAGCGCACCAACGGTGTGTGGAGCGACCGGGCCGGCTTCGTCCAGCACATGACCCGCCTGCGCACCCTGGTCCGCGGCGGGCACATCGAGGTCCACGAGGAGCTGCGGGACGGGCTGCGCTACGCCGACCGTCACACCGTCACCGTCCTGCGGGACAAAGGCCGTACCTCCCGCACCGAGGTCTACCTCTTCGCGCGGATGGCCCCCGACGGCCGCTTCCAGCGCGTGGAGGAGACCACCCTCCTCGTCGAGGGCCACGCCGACGACGGCAACCTCGCCACCATCACGTGACGTGAGCCTTTACCCAGCACTGGTTCCTGCCGGATCCCCCTTCCGCCTACGATCTCTGACGGAGCAGCGGCGGCCCCGGTCCTGCGGGCCTGACCAGCCCTCACGGACCGAAAGGCGACAGCCCGTCGTACGCACGCGCGATGCGGTGCGGCACGTACGGGGGGCGACCCCTGCCGGTCGGAGCCGGACGGCGGTGCTGTACCCCTCCGGTGCGGGAACGAGGGGGTGGAGACGCCATGGCGTCCGTGGGGGAAAGACTCAGCAGAGCGCGCGTGCAGGCCTTCATCGGCCGGGACGAGCAGCTCGGGCGCTTCGAGGAGGCCCTGGCCGGTGAGCCACGGGCACCCTTCGCGTTCTACGTGTACGGGCCCGGCGGCATCGGGAAGTCGACGCTGCTGCGTCGCCTGGCGGACCACGCCCGTGCGGCGGGCCGGCTGCTCGTCGAACTGGACGGCCGGTTCGCCGACCGGGACCCGGCCGACTTCGAGCGTGCCGCCGGGCCCTTCCTGGACGTTCCCGGCACCGTCCTGCTCGTCGACTCCTTCGAACACTGCCAGTGGCTGGAGAGCTGGCTGTGGCAGCACTTCCTGCCCCGCGCCGCCGAGGACGCCCTGGTCGTACTGGCCGGGCGGCGGGCCCCGCAGCCCCAGTGGACCGCCGACCCCGCATGGTCCCGGCTCCTGCACGTCACCGAGCTGGCACCCTTCTCCGACGATCAGGCCCGCCACCTGCTGGCCGCCGCGCGGATCCGGCCCGAACTGCGCGACCGGGTCATGCGTTTCGCCGGCGGCAACCCGCTGGCCCTGTCCCTGGCCGCCGCGGCGGGCTCGGAGGGCTGCGGCCGGGAGGAGATCTGGGCCCCCTCCGCGGACGTCCTGCGCACCCTGCTGACGGGCCTGATCGGCGAGGTGCCCACGGCCGCCCACCGCCGCGCCCTGGAGGTGGCGGCGCAGGCGCGCTCGACGTCCGAGGAGCTGCTCGCCGCCGTGCTGCCCGGGGAGGACGACCGGTACGACGCCCACCTGCTGTTCTCCTGGCTGCGGGACCTCCCCTTCATGGAGTCCACCCACCAGGGGCTCCACCCGCACGACGCCGCGCGCGAGACGCTCGCCGCCGACCTGCGCTGGCGGGCGCCCAACGCCTTCGAGACGATCCGCCGCCGCCTGGCGGACGAGTACCTGCGCCTGCTGCGCGAGGCGCCCGAGGACCGGGTGTGGACGGTCACCGACGAGCTGTTCCACCTCTTCCGGGAGGGTGCGACCCTGGCGCGGCTGCGCACCTGGTCCCGCGAGGAGGAGGTGCACGAACGCCCCCTGCGCCCCGACGACCTCGACGTCGTGCTGCGCATGGCCGAGGAGACCGAGGGGGCCGCCTCCGCGGAGCTGGTCCGCTACTGGGCGGAACGCCAGCCACGGGCCTTCAGCGTCTACCGCCTCGTCAGCACGGGCCGGACCGTGGCCTTCACGGCGCGGCTGGTCCTCCCCGCCCCGCCCGACCCACAGGACCTGGCCACCGACCCGGTCGTCGCCGCGGCATGGGCGTACACCGAGTCGACGGCGCCGGTCGCCCCCGGCGCGCACATCGGCGTCAGCCGCTTCTCCGTCTACCCCGAGCGCTACCAGGTCCCCTCGCGCGTCATCGACCTGAGCAGTTCGCGGGCGCAGGCGGAGGCCGCCCGGGCCCACGGCCGTGCCTACGGGTTCGCCGTCTACCGGGACGCCGAGACCTGGGGCGCACGTGTCAAGGGCACTCTCACCGACACCGGGGCGCGGCCGCGGGTCGGTGCCCACACGTACGGGGTGTTCGGCGTCGACTGGCGTCAGGAGCCCGTGGAGGCGTGGCTCCAGCGGTTCATATCGGCCACGGAGGTGCCGGCGCCCGTCGGCGCGGGGCCCTCGCCCCTCTCGCGCGCCGCGTTCGACCAGGCCGTACGGGAAGCGCTGGCGCACTGGCGCGACGCGGGCGCCTTCGCCGCCTGTGCCCTCCTGCGCACCCGGCTCGCGGCCGACTTCGAGGAACCCGTCGGCGAGCTGCGCACGCTGCTGCGCCACGCCGTCGACGACCTGGCCCGCGACCCGCGCGGGGTGCGGGCCCGCGAGGCCCTGACCGCGGGGTACCTCTCCGGCGCCCCCACGCAGGAGGCCGCCGCCCGCCGCCTCGGGCTCCCGTACGGAACCTACCGCCGGCACCTGCGGCAGGGCCTGGACCTGCTGTGCGAGGCCTTGTGGCACCGCGAGGTGCAAGGGCCCCGGTGAACCCGTCCGACGACCGGAGTGGCGACCGGGTGACGACCGGGGTGGACAGGTGCGGACAGGAGTGGACAGTGGGCGTGCCCGTCCGGCCTGGATAGTGGACAGCGTCCGGCACGAGCCTGTGCGTCATGAACGCAGCACGCAGTCAGCCGTCCCGGCCGGGAGCGGTGCTCGCGGCGCTCGCCGCGGCCCAGTTCACCGTCATGCTCGCCACCTCGATCGTCAACGTGGCCCTCCCGCAGATCCGAGCCGGGGCCGGGCTCTCGGACGGCGCGACCACCTGGGTGGTCAACGCCTACGGCCTCGCGTTCGGGGCTCTGCTCCTGGCCGGCGGACGGGTCGCCGACCTCGTCGGCCGCCGCCGCGTACTGGTCGCCGGGCTCGCGCTGTTCGCCCTGGCTTCGCTGGCAGCGGGGCTGGCCGCCTCCGCCTCCGTACTGATCACGGCCCGCGTCCTCCAGGGCCTGGGCGCCGCCGCCATCGCCCCGGCCGCGCTGGCCCTGGCCATGGCCGGGGCCCCCTCCGGCGCCGGGCGCGGCAGGGCGCTGGCCGTGTGGGGCGCCGTCTCGGGTGCGGGCGGAGCGGGCGGCGTCCTGTTGGGCGGTGTGCTCACGCAGACGTGGGGCTGGCCCTGGATCTTCCACTCGGTCGCGCTGGGATCGGCACTGGTGCTCGCCGGTGTGGTGGCGTACGTGCCACGCGGTGCCGACGGGACGGGCGGACGGTTCGACCTGCTGGGCACGGCCACCGTCACCCTGGCCCTGACCTGTCTGGTCTGGGGCCTGACGACGGCGCGCGGCGCGGGCTGGAGCGACCCGTGGGTCCTGGGCTTCCTCGGGGCGGCCGCCGCGCTGCTCACGGCCTTCGCCGTGATCGAGGTCCGGAGGCCGCACGCGCTGGTACCGCCGCGGCTGTTCGCCGCCGGGCGCGTCGCCGCGGGCAACCTGCTGATGGCGCTGCTGGGCTCCGTGTGGATCGCCCTCTTCTTCTTCCTGCCGCTCTACCAGCAACAGGTCCTCGACGAGGGCCCCTTGGCCACCGGTGCCGGACAACTCCCCTTCGCGGCGGCCAACATGCTCGGTTCCGCGCTCGTCCCGCGTCTGTCGCGGCGCGTCGGCGCCCCGGCGGCCCTGACCGCGGCCCTGCTCACGGAGGCCGCCGGGCTGCTGTGGCTGTCGCGGATCAGTGCCGACGGGAGCTACCTCACCGGCGTCCTCGGCCCGAGCCTGCTGATCGGCCTGGGGCTCGGCGCCGCCTTCGTCCGGCTCACGGCGCTGGCCGTGGACGGCGTACCGCCGCGGGACGCGGGCCTGGCCGGCGGGCTGGTGAACACCACCCGGCAGGTCGGTGGTGCGATCGGCCTCGCCGCCCTGACCACGCTGGCCGGCTCCGTCACCGCCCACGCGTCCCCGCACCTGCCCGTCGCGGAAGCACTCACCGCCGGCTACCGGACGGCCTTCACGGTCTCGGCCGCGGTCCTGGCAGCCGCGGCGGTCCTCGCTCCGCTCCTCACCCGCCGCTCCGCAGCCCGTACGGCGGCCGCGCCCGACCGCCGTACCCCGGTCGGCCCCGTCCACCCCGCTCGCGGCCCCCACGCCGCCCGCCCTCCCGTGTCCGGCTGAACCGCTGGATCAGCCGGCCGCACCCCGCACCACCCACCCCACCCCATCCACAGGTCCATCCATCGGAAGAGGTTCCTTCCCGTCATGAACACCACCCCCGCCAAGCCGTACCTGACCGGCCACTACACCCCCGTCGCCGACGAGGTCACCGCCACCGGCCTCACCGTCGAGGGAACCCTGCCGCCCGAGCTGACCGGCCGCCTGATCCGCAACGGCCACAACCCCAAGCCCGGGATCACACCCACCCAC
>NZ_JBFRER010000106.1:0-38883 GCF_052114405.1 Streptomyces sp. M-16
CCGGTGTGCCCCGGGACGCGGCGTCCGAGGGGCCGCCTCCGCCGTCCGGACCGTACGGCGGGGGCCCGGCCGGACAGCCGCCCTCGGACGGCCCCGGGATGCCGGCCCGCCCCGTACCGGGGGAGCCCCCGGCTGCCGGGCCGCCGGCGCCGGAACCGCCGGGGCGGGAAGCCCCGTTCCGGCCCGGTCCGCCGGATCCGCGGGTGGCCGGGGAGACCGGTTACGTGCGGGGGGACGTGGTGGTGCCGCCCGTCGAGGACGGCGGCGGCGCCCCGCCGGCCTGGCGGTGGCCCCCGCCGCCCGGGACGGCCGAGCCGGCGCGGGCGGCGGTCTCGGAGACGTCGGACGCACCGGACGCACCGGACGCACCGGACGCACCGGACACGCCGGACACGCCGGACACGCCGGACACGCCGGAGTCCCCGCCGTACGGCCCGCGCCCGGCGGTCCGGCACCTCGGGGACCGCGCCCCCACCTACGCCGCCGAGCCCGGCGCCCTCCCCGCCGCCGACCCGGCCGCGCTGGACTTCCTCACCCCCGACACCGTCCTGGAGGGGGCCCGCTACGGCACGTACACCCTGCGCGCCGCCTCCCTGCGCGGGGACTCCGCCCGGTTCCGGGGCGAGGCCCGCCGGGACCTCCTGCTCACCGCCCGCTTCGGAGGCGGTGACGACGGCCTGGTCCTGGTGGTGCTGGCCGGCGGGGACCGGGCCGCGCCCGGAGCCCGGGAGGCCGCCGCCGAGCTGGGCCACTCCGTCGCCGCGGCCGTCGGCCGCAGCCGGGAGCGGCTCGCCGACGACATCCGGGCCGGCCGCCGCGAGGCCCTGCTCTCGGGCCTGCAGCGCCTCACCGACCGGGGCTACGGCCGCCTGCGGGCCCGTGCCGCCGAGCTGGGTCTCGCCGAGGAGGCGTACACCGCCGGACTGCGCGGACTGCTGCTGCCCCTGGACCCCGAGTGCCGGAACCGGGTCTGCTTCGGCGCCGGAGCGGGCGGGCTCTTCCGGCTGCGCGCGGGCCGCTGGCAGGACCTGGAGGCGGACGGGCCCACGGCCGGAGCCTTCCGGTTCCGGGCCGCAGTGGCCCGTCCGGGCGACACCCTGCTGCTCTGCTCCGGCGGCCTCGCGGACCCGATGCGCGAGGAGGACCTGCTCCCCGACGAGCTCTCCGCCCGCTGGTCGCAGGCCGAACCGCCGGGCCTCGCGGCCTTCCTCGCGGACACCCAGCTCCGCCTCAAGGGGTACGCCGACGACCGGACGGCCGCCGCGGTCTGGGAGGCGTGAGAGGACGGAACGGGCATGTGCAACGTGTGGGCGGCGCGCTATCTTTCCCCGAACGGCGAGCGGCGCATCATCGGTTCCTTCAGCCACGGTTCCACGGCCAATGCCCTCCCGCAGGCCATCGGCGCACAGTTCACCGACCGGGGCCGTCAAGTGGTGTCGATGTCGGGTGACGGTGGTTTCTCCATGCCGATGGGAGATTTCCTCACCCTCGTGCAGTACGACCTGCCCGTCAAAGTGGTCCTGTTCGACAACTCATCGCTCGGAATGGCCGAGTTGGAAATGCCGGTTTCCGGCCTTCCTTCTTTACGGAACCACGAACCGGAACCCGGATTTCGCCGCCCCCGCCCGCGCGGCCGGCGCGTTCGGGGTTCGCGCGGAGAATCCCAAGCAGCTCACAGCGGCTTTGAGGGATGCTTTCCAGCACCGGGGACCCGCTCTGGTGGACGGGGTGACCGACCCCGACGCGCTGTCCGTTCCCCCTAAGATCAGCGCCGAAAGGGTGACCGGATTCGCACTATCCGCCAGCAAGATCGGGGTGGACGGCGGGGTGGGCCGGATGATCCAGATGGCTCGATCCAGCCTGCGCGACGTGCCCCGCCCCCGAGGGCGCAGGAGTGCGGACTGCCCCGGGGGGCATGCATTCCGCAGGCCTGTTCGAGCACGTGGGGAAAGCGGGAGGGGCATCGCCGTGCGGGTGGGGGCGAATACCGGGAAGCAGTGGAGAAGAGGGGGCCCGGTGGCGCGCGAGCCGTCCGTCGGGGACGGGGCGGCGAGGGCGGGTGCGACCGAGATCAGACGCAGCGTGCGCCGGGCCGATCTGAAGGCGGTCGGCGAAGTCCGCGGGGCCCTGCGGGAGCTGGTGCGGCACCGCTGTCGCGCCGAGACCTCCGACGTGGCGGAACTGCTGGTCACCGAGCTGGTCACCAATGCCCTGGTGCACACCGAGCAGGGTGCCGAGGTGTCCGTGACCCTCGTCGCGGCCCGCCTCCGGGTGGAGGTGCGCGATTTCAACGCCCGCCGCCCCACTCCGTACGTAACGTCCGCCGACGACGGTACGCACGGCCGGGGGCTGGTCCTGGTGCAGGCGCTGGCCGATGCCTGGGGCGTGGATCCGCTCGCACCGGGGCGCGGCAAGGTGGTCTGGTTCGAACTGGAGGCGCCCGCCCAGGCCTGAGCCGCGGGCCGGATTCCCGGTGTCCGCCGGGTCCGGACGCGCGACAGCGGGGCGCGACGCGCCCCGCCGACACGTGTGCGGTCCGGCTCATCCGAACTGCTGTTCAAGATCCTTCAGTTTGCGCTCCAGTGAGTCGAGCCGGGGGAGGGTCTGGGTGTCGTCCTCGGCCGTGAGGTCGACGGTCCGGGGAGCGGACGGGTCAGGTGATTCGCTTCCGTTCGCGTTCACGGCCTGCAGGGAGGGCCTTCGGCGCAGGGGCAGCTGTCCCGCTTCCGATATGGCCGGCTCCGCGCCGACCGGCGCGGAGCCCGATCCGGGGGCCAGCCCCGGCATGTCGACCTGACGCGCGCGGGCCCGCCCGAACGCCCTGTTCTGCCGGCCCAGCGCCTTGATGTGGGCGCGGTCCAGGCGGTGCTGCTCCCGCCTGCGGTGCCGGTCGTTCTCCTTCTCCTTCTTGTCCTCGCGCACCTCGTCCACGGCCTCGTCGAGGGTGCGTACGCCCTCCAGCAGCATCAGCGACCAGGCGCCGAAGGTCTCCCGCGGGGCCCGCAGCCAGCGGACCATCCGGATCTGCGGCAACGGGCGCGGGATCAGCCCCTGTTCGCGCAGTGCCGCGCGGCGGGTCTGCTTGAGGGCGCGGTCGAAGAGCACGGCCGCCGAGAGCGACATCCCGGCGAAGAACTGCGGGGCCCCGTCGTGGCCCGAACCCCTGGGCGCGTGGACCCAGTTGAACCAGGCGGCCGCGCCCGCGAACAGCCAGACCAGCATGCGCGAGCCGAGGGCCGCGTCACCGTGGCTGGCTTCGCGGACGGCGAGCACCGAGCAGAACATGGCGGCGCCGTCGAGGCCGAAGGGAACCAGGTACTCCCAGCCCCCGGAGAGGTTGAGGTTCTGCCGGCCGAAGCCGACCAGTCCGTGGAAGGAGAGCGCGGCGGCCACCGCCGCGCAGCAGAAGAGCAGGACGTAGGAAGCGGTTCCGTAGACGGCCTCCTTGCGGCGCCTGCGCTCCTCGCTGCGTTCCCAGCTGTCGTCGGCCGCGGCCTTCTCGCTCTCCCGCTTGCCCCGGGCCAGCACCGCCACTGCCGCAAGTACGCCCAGGATCAACAGACTGCCGGGCAGCAGCCAGTCCAGCGATATGTCGGTCAGTCTCATGCGGTTGTCCCTTGCCTCGCGTATGCGGCTTTCCGGGCGCCATAGTGGCGCAGCAGGTCCGTGGTGCACGCGGGTTTCGGGGCAAGAGGACGCCAACGGGGGGTGGGGCCCGTCGGATAGGGTGTTGTGGCTCGAACTGGGGTCTGGGTCAACCGAGTTGTGTTCGAATCAGCTTCATCCTTGGGGGTGGGTTCAGTCGGCTGCGGCCACCGCCGCGAGCCGGCTGACGCGGTCCGTGTCGCAGGTGCGTGGGCAGGTCGTGCAGGTGTCCTCGGGGCGGATCGTGTAGAAGAAGCAGCAGCCGGCCCGGTCGCGGGTGGTCAGCTCCTCGCCGCCGGGGCCCGTCAGGATGCGGAAGTCCGCGCCTCCCGTGTACGGGGCGGGCCCGCCGGGCAGCAGCCGCCGCAGTTCGGCGACGGCCCGCCGTTCCTCGCCGAGCAGGCTCCCGAGGTACCAGAGGCCCTCGACGACCTCGTCGGTGGCCAGCGCCCACCGGGCCCGCGGGCCGCGCCGCAGGCGGGGGCCGAAACCTTCCAGCAGCGGTCCGAGGTGCTGGGCCACCGCCGCCCGCACCTCTTCGCGCAGTGCCTCCTCGTCGKGGACGGTCCGGGCCCCGGGGAGGCCGGCCGCCGGATCGCCGGGCAGGCAGGCGAACTCCCCGACGCGTACGGACATCCGGCCCTCCGTCCGGTGGAAGGCCACCCGGTCCACCGGCAGCCGGGGCACCCGGCGCTCCAGGAACCAGGGGACGGTGATCAGCAGGCAGGCCGGCCAGGCGTAGCGGTGGAGGCCGAAGCCGGCCACCACGTCGGGCCGCGCCGGGTGGCCGTAGTCCCGCAGCACCTGGTCCGCGTCCCAGGAGAGGTGGTCGTCGAGGGCCGCGCCACCGGCCGCGAGCTCGTCCGCGCCGACCCATCCCCCGCTGCGGGGGAGGGGTTCGTGCGCGCCGCGCTCGTCGATGCGCAGGCCCGGGTAGGCAGCGGTCAGGCGCCCGTACGCCGCCGCCACCGGAGAGCCGGCCGGGGCGGGTGCGGACGGGAGCAGGACGTCGGCAGCCGGGCCGGTCATGACGCATCACCGAATCACACGATCGTTGGAAGGTAAGCCTAACCTTACCCGATCTTCGTCTTCCGGACGTCCACGGCACCCCCCGTCGTACCGGGGGAATTCACCTATCCTCGGTACCGGTCGAGACCTGGAGGAGGACCGAGTGCACGAAGCGGCCCACGCCCCGGTGTCCGAGGAGCCACTGGTGCCCGCGCAGAAGGTGCTGCGCCATTCGGTGCGCGGGCAGATCCTGGACGCGCTGCGCGCGGCCCTCGTCGACGGGGAGCTGGCACCCGGGCAGATCTACTCGGGCCCCGCGCTCGGCGAGCGCTTCGGGGTCTCCGCGACCCCCGTGCGCGAGGCGATGCAGCAGCTGGCGCTGGAAGGCGCGGTGGAGTGCCTGCCCAACCGGGGCTTCCGGGTGCTGTCCGGCACCCCGCGCGCGCTGGCCGAACTGGCCGAGGTCCGCGCCCTGCTCGAAGTGCCCGTGATGCTCCGGCTGGCCCGCACCGTGCCCGCCGCCACCTGGGAGGCCCTGCGTCCGGCGGCCCTCGCCACCGCGGAGGCGGCCGCCGCGGGCGACCTGCCGGGGTACGCGGACGCCGACCGGGCCTTCCACCGGGCGGTGCTCTCCCTGGCGGAGAACACCCAGCTGGTACGGATCGCGGAGGAGCTCCACCGCCGGGCGCAGTGGCCCCTGCCGGGCGCCCCGCGGGTGCGCCGCGCCGACCTCGTCGCCGACGCGGCGGAGCACTCGGCCCTCCTGGAGGCCCTGATCGCCCAGGACCTCCCGGTGGTGGAGTCGCTCGTACGGGAGCACTTCGCGGGATCCGCCGGCTGAACCGGGGGCTCCGGCCGGGTCAGGCCGGGGACGGGGCCAGCTGGTCCGCGAGCCAGGTGGGGATGCCGCCCAGCAGGTGGAACAGGCGGCGGGCCTCCGCGCGCAGCCGGGCGGCCTCCGGCTCCGGCTCCGCCTCGGCCAGCGCCGCCAGTGCCGGGGCGGTGCCGACCAGGAACCCCAGGTCCTCCCGGATGCGCAGGGACTCCGCGAAACCCTTGCGCGCCTCGGCCATCTCGCCGTCGCGCAGGGCCAGCGCGGCCAGGTGCCGCCACGTGAACGACAGCAGCAGGGTGTCCCCGTGCGCCTCCGCCCCCGCGTGGGCCCGGTGGTACGCCGGCCGGGCCGCCTGCGGGGCGTCGGCCAGGTGCTCAGCCACCAGTCCCCGCCGGAAGTCCAGCAGCGGCCGGGTGCGCGAGGTGGGCGCGAGCAGGGCCGCCGCGCGGCCGAGCGCCGAGCGGGCCTCGTCGGCCCGGTCCCGGACGCCGAGCACCGTGGCGGCGTAGGCCAGTTGGCCCCGTTCGCAGGCGGCGGCGCCGCGTTCGTCGTCGTCCCGGGCCACGGCTTCGGCCACCCGCAGGGCGTCCTCCGCCTCGGCCCAGCCCTGACCGGTGAACAGGCAGCGTTCCACCAGGAGCGCGGTGCGCTGCACCGCCGCCCGGGCCTCGCTCGCGTGYGGCGTCAGCAGGGCCGCCGCGTCGGTCCAACAGCCGCGCGAGCGCAGCCGCCATATCGCCCGCTGGAGGGGGTCGTCGCCCCCGGTTGATCCCGCACCGGACATGGCGGTATCCGCCACATTGCCCTCCCCGAAGCAACCAAGCAGCACGTCGTTGAGCCCTGGGGCGAAATGAGAGCACGGATCGGCTGCCTCGGCCAAGGGGTCGGGTGAACTCTTTCACAAAGTCCGGACGGCTCGTCAGCCGTCTCACGCCGCCCCCTCGGCCGCCGCCCTGCTCAGGAGGGCGGCGGCCTGCGGAATCAGCTCATCCGCAGGGCGAGGAAGAAGTCGAGCTTGTCCTCCAGCCGGGAAAGGTCGCGCGCAGTCAGCTGCTCGATTCGCCCGACCCGGTAACGCAGCGTGTTGACGTGCAGGTGCAACCGGGTCGCGCAGCGGGTCCAGGAGCCGTCGCAGTCGAGGAAGGCCTCCAGGGTCGGGACGAGCTCCGCGCGGTGGCGGCGGTCGTAGTCGCGCAGCGGGTCCAGCAGCCGGGCCGTGAAGGCGCGGCGCACGTCGTCCGGGACGAACGGCAGCAGCAGCACGTGCGAGGCGAGCTCGTGGTGGCCGGCGGCGCAGACCCGGCCGGGCCGGGCCGCGGCGACCCGGCGGGCGTGCCGGGCCTCCTCAAGCGCCCCGCGCAGCCCCTCGGCGGAGTGCACGGCCGCGCTGACGCCGAGGGTGAGCCGCCCGTCGTCGGCCAGACCGGCCGCCAGGGGCTCGCGTACGGTCGCCAGCAGTGCGTCGGCGTGGAGCGCGGAGTCGGGCCCCTTCTCCTCGCCGGAGTCGCCGGGGAGGGCGGGCAGGGGCACCAGGGCGATGGCCTCGTCACCCGAGTGGGCGACCGCGATCCGGTCGGAGGGCTCCGGCCCGGACATCGACGGGTCGACCAGGATCTCCTCCAGCAGCGACTGGGCCACCGGGCCGCCGGGGATGTCCCCGCCGTCCCAGTCCACCCGGGCCACGACGACCTGCCAGTGCGGGGCGGCGCCCAGGCCGGGCAGCAGCACGGGCGCGGCCACCCGCAGGCGGGCGGCGATCTCGGCGGGCGGGGCACCCGTCTGGACCAGTTCGAGGACTTCCTGTGCGAGCCGGCGGCGCACCGTGCGGGCGCCGTCACGGCGGTCCCGCTCTACGGCGATCAGCTGGGTGACGCCCTGCAGCAGGTCCAGGCGCTCTGCGGGCCAGTCGCCCGCGTCGGCCTCGACGGCCAGCAGCCAGTCCGAGAGCACGCTCTCGCGCACGTCCCGGGAGGCGGGACCCGCCGGTCCGCGCCCGTGTCCCCTGATCGGGAACAGGGAGTAGGTAATACCCTGGACGGACATCCGGTGCGGGCCCCTGCGGCCGGTCCGGACCGCCGCGAGGTGCTCGCTCGCCAGCGTCGCGCAGATGCCCGGAGCCAGGGGTTCCCCGGCCCCGGCGATCTGCCTGCCGGTGGGCGAGAGCACCCAGGCCCGGAGATCGAGGTCCGTGGTGAGCAGATCCAGCACCACATCGGGTCCGCCGCCCGCGGGACCGGATGTCATCAGGCGCCGGTGGCGGTCCACGACGGCCGCGAGATCGCCCGCGCGCTCCCCGGAGACCTGCCGCACCACGTACTCCGTGATGGTGGCGAATGCAACGTCCTCATTGACCGCGAAGAGCGGGAGCCGGTTGCGCCGACAGGCTGAAACGAGATCGTCCGGGATGTCTCCCAGTTCCGCCTCGCCGGCCGCGAGGCCCGCGACCCCGGCGCTCGCGAGGATTCGTACGAACGGCTCGGAGTCGGCTGAATTTCTTCGCCAGGCCAGGCCGGTGAGGACGAGTTCGCCCCCGGATAGGTATCGGCTGGGATCCCTCAGGTCTGTCGTCATGACCCCGCGGACCGTCCGGTCGAGTTCTTCCTCGCCGCCCAGCAGCCGCAGCCCCAGCGCCTCGGTTTCCAGCAGTGCGCGCAGCCGCATGATGTCGCCGCCGATCTGTCTCGAATGTTGCCGTTGGAAATCGGGCAGGTCGTCGCATCCTGCCTTTCATACGAATCTACAAGACGAGGGAGGCCGTCAGCCAACTCCTTCATGGTTTCGGTGACTGCACCCGGGGGACGCGCGGCTTGTGTACTGACTACACACCGCGTTAACGGCACGTGAACGACCAGTCGAGGGCCACCGGTCTCCTGGCTTGAAATGAACGACCCCGATTGAGAATGAAGAGAGCCGCACATGGACTTCCTTCGCCCCGCCAGCTGGGAGGAGGCGCTCGCCGCCAAGGCCGAGTACCCGACAGCTGTGCCCATCGCGGGTGGCACCGACATCATGGTCGAGATCAACTTCGATCACCGTCGCCCGGAATACCTCCTGGACCTCAACCGCATCGAACTGCTGCGGGAGTGGGAGGTCGGCGAGGAGGTCACCAAGCTCGGAGCCTCCGTCCCGTACACCCAGATCATGGAGAACCTGCGCGGAACGCTGCCGGGTCTCGCGCTCGCCTCGCACACGGTCGCGTCCCCCCAGATCCGCAACCGCGGCGGTGTCGGCGGCAACCTCGGTTGCGCCTCGCCCGCCGGTGACTCCCACCCCGCGCTGCTCGCCGCCGACTGCCACGTCGAGGTCGAGTCGGTACGCGGTTCCCGCCTGATCCCGATCGACGAGTTCTACACCGGCGTCAAGCGCAACGCGCTCGCCGCCGACGAGCTCATCAAGTCGGTCCACATCAAGAACGCCACGGGCCCGCAGCAGTACTCCAAGGTCGGCACCCGCAACGCGATGGTCATCGCGGTCTGCGGCTTCGGCCTGGCCCTGCACTCCGACACCCGCACCGTGCGTACGGGCATCGCCTCCGCCGCCCCGACCCCGATCCGGGCGAAGGCCGCCGAGGAGTTCCTGAACGCCGCGCTCGAAGAGGGCGGCTTCTGGGACAACGGCAAGGTCATCACCCCGTCGATCGCCAAGCAGTTCGGTGAGCTCGCCTCCGGCGCGTGCAACCCGATCGACGACGTCCGCGGCACGGCGAAGTACCGCCGCCACGCGGTCGGCATCCTGGCTCGCCGCCAGCTCGTCTGGACGTGGGAGCAGTACCGCGGCACCAACGGCCGCCCGCTCGAAGGGGCTGCGTAACCATGCGCGTCAATTTCACTGTCAACGGTCGTCAGCAGGAAGCCGACGACGTGTGGGAGGGCGAGTCCCTCCTCTACGTGCTGCGTGAGCGCCTGGGCCTGCCCGGTTCGAAGAACGCCTGCGAGCAGGGCGAGTGCGGTTCCTGCACCGTCCGCCTGGACGGCGTGCCGGTCTGTTCCTGTCTGGTCGCGGCCGGTCAGGTCGAGGGCCGCGACGTCGTGACCGTCGAGGGCCTGGCCGACTTCGCCAAGCAGCGCGCCGAGCACGGCCACGGCGGTGCCTGCGGCACCGGCGGTGGCTGCGGCGGCAAGGGCGTCTCCACCGACGAGGCCAAGCGCTGGTCCGCGCACGGGTCCGACGGCGGGCTCCGCCCGCGGGCCGGTGACTCCCAGACGGGTGAGGGCGTGGAGCTCTCCACCATCCAGCAGGCGTTCATCGACGCCGGCGCCGTCCAGTGCGGTTTCTGCACCCCGGGCCTGCTGGTCCAGGCCGACGAGCTGCTGGAGCGCAACGCCGACCCGTCCGACCAGGACATCCGTGAGGCCCTGTCCGGCAACCTCTGCCGCTGCACGGGTTACGAGAAGATCCTCGACGCGGTCCGCCTCGCGGCCGCCCGTCAGGGAGAGGCGCTCTGATCATGGCCAACACCCGCACCACGCCGTCCGGTACCCCGACGAACGTCACCCAGAAGCACACCAAGGGCGGCATCGGCGAGTCCACGCTGCGCCCCGACGGCACGCTCAAGGTCACCGGTGAGTTCGCGTACTCCTCGGACATGTGGCACGAGGACATGCTGTGGGGCCAGACCCTGCGCAGCACCGTCGCGCACGCCGAGATCGTCTCCATCGACATCTCCGAGGCGCTGGCGATGCCCGGCGTCTACTCGGTCCTGACGTACGACGACCTGCCGGCCGAGATGAAGAACTACGGCCTGGAGATCCAGGACACCCCGGTCCTCGCCCACGGCCGGGTGCGCCACCACGGTGAGCCGGTCGCCCTCGTGGCCGCCGACCACCCGGAGACCGCCCGCCGCGCGGCCGCCAAGATCAAGATCGACTACAAGGAGCTGCCGCTCGTCACGGACGAGGCCTCCGCCCTCGCCGCCGACGCCCCGCTGATCCACGAGGGCCGCGACGACCACCACGCCGGTCACGTCCCGCACCCGAACGTCGTGCACCGCCAGCCGATCATCCGCGGCAACGTGGAAGAGGCCCGCAAGCGCGCCGACGTCATCGTCGAGGGCGAGTACACCTTCGGCATGCAGGACCAGGCCTTCCTCGGCCCCGAGTCCGGTCTGGCCGTGCCGGCCGAGGACGGCGGTGTCGACCTCTACGTCGCCACCCAGTGGCTGCACTCGGACCTCAAGCAGATCGCCCCCGTCCTCGGTCTCCCCGAGGAGAAGGTCCGCATGACGCTCTCGGGCGTCGGCGGTGCCTTCGGCGGCCGCGAGGACATCTCGATGCAGATCCACGCGTGCCTGCTGGCGCTGGCCACCAACAAGCCGGTCAAGATCGTCTACAACCGGTTCGAGTCCTTCTTCGGCCACGTGCACCGTCACCCGGCGAAGCTCTACTACGAGCACGGCGCCACCAAGGACGGCAAGCTCACGCACATGAAGTGCAAGATCGTCCTGGACGGCGGCGCGTACGCGTCGGCCTCCCCGGCGGTCGTGGGCAACGCCTCCTCCCTCTCCGTCGGCCCGTACGTCATCGACGACGTCGACATCGAGGCGATCGCGCTCTACACGAACAACCCGCCCTGTGGCGCGATGCGCGGCTTCGGCGCCGTCCAGGCCTGCTTCGCGTACGAGGCCCAGATGGACAGGCTCGCGGCGAAGCTGGGCATGGACCCGGTCGAGTTCCGCCAGCTCAACGCCATGGAGATGGGCACGATCATGCCCACCGGCCAGGTCGTGGACTCCCCGGCGCCCGTCGCCGAGCTGCTGCGCCGCGTCAAGGCCCGCCCGCTGCCGCCGGAGCGCCAGTGGGAGTCGGCCGGCGAGAGCGCGGACGTCCGCGCGCTGCCCGGCGGTCTCTCCAACACCACCCACGGCGAGGGCGTCGTCCGCGGTGTCGGCTACGCGGTCGGCATCAAGAACGTCGGCTTCTCCGAGGGCTTCGACGACTACTCCACCGCCCGCGTGCGGCTGGAGGTCATCAACGGCGAGCCCGTCGCGATGGTCCACACGGCCATGGCGGAGGTCGGCCAGGGCGGTGTCACCGTCCACGCGCAGATCGCCCGTACCGAGCTGGGTGTCACGCAGGTGACCATCCACCCGGCCGACACGCAGGTCGGCTCCGCCGGTTCCACGTCCGCCTCGCGGCAGACGTACATGACCGGTGGCGCCGTGAAGAACACCTGCGAGCACGTCCGCGAGGCGCTGCTGGAGCTGGGCCGCCGCAAGAACGGCTCGTACCACCCGGCCTGGGCCCACGCGGAGCTGCTCCTGGAGGGCGGCAAGGTCGTCACCGACGGCGGTGAGGTCCTCGCGGACATCGCCGACATCCTGGAGGACGAGGCGATCGACCTGGAGCTGGAGTTCCGGCACCGGCCGACCGTGCCCTTCGACCTCAGGACCGGTCAGGGCGACGGCCACGTCCAGTACACCTTCGCCGCGCACCGCGCGGTCGTCGAGGTGGACACCGAGCTCGGCCTGGTCAAGGTCGTCGAGCTGGCCACCGCCCAGGACGTCGGCAAGGCGCTGAACATGCTCTCCGTGGTCGGCCAGATCCAGGGTGGTACCACCCAGGGTCTCGGCGTGGCGGTCATGGAGGAGATCATCGTGGACCCGAAGACCGCGAAGGTGCGCAACCCCTCCTTCACGGACTACCTGATCCCGACCATCCTCGACACCCCGGCCATCCCGGTCGACGTCCTGGAGCTCGCCGACCCGAACGCGCCGTACGGCCTGCGCGGTCTCGGCGAGGCCCCCACCCTGTCGTCCACCCCGGCCGTCCTCGCGGCGATCCGGCAGGCGACCGGTCTGGAGCTCAACAAGACGCCGATCCGTCCGGAAGCCCTCACCGGGACCCTCTAGGGCGGCAGGTGGGGGGGGGGGGGGGGGCGCGAACCGGCAGTACCCCTGCAGAAAACCCCCACGTAGTACCAGCGGTCACCCCCGCACTACCCGCAGTACACGCAGTGCACTTCTCGCGTCGCCTCGGGCCGTCACCCCGGGTCGTGCAGCCAAACGGAGTTTCCCAAATCCCGCGTCTCCAGTCTTCAAGCGGGTGCCCCTTTGAACCTTGGGAGTTAGGCACCATGACCCAGTCATCCGTGGAGCCCAAGACCAGTGCGGAGGAAGCCGGCGACGGCTCTCTGGCCCCCGCCGGACGTTCTTGGCTCGACCGGTACTTTCACATAACGCACAGAGGCTCCAACATCGGCAACGAGGTCCGTGGCGGTATCACGACCTTCATGGCGATGGCGTACATCCTCCTGCTCAACCCGCTGATCCTCTCCGGCAAGGACGTCGCCGGAGACACCATGAGCCAGAAGGCCCTGATCACGGCCACGGCCTTCGCCGCCGCCCTGACCACCCTGCTCATGGGCTTCGTCGGCAAGGTCCCGCTGGCCCTGGCCGCCGGCCTGTCCGTCTCCGGCGTCCTGTCCTCGCAGGTGGCCCCGCAGATGACCTGGCCGCAGGCCATGGGCATGTGCGTGATGTACGGCGTCGTGATCTGTCTCCTGGTCGTCACCGGCCTCCGAGAGATGATCATGAACGCGATCCCCCTCGCGCTCAAGCACGCCATCACCATGGGCATCGGCCTCTTCGTCGCCCTGATCGGCCTCGTCAAGGCCGGTTTCGTCGGCAACGGCGGGGAGTTCATGCCCCCCGTGCAGCTGGGTGCGACCGGTCAGCTCTCGGGCTGGCCCGTCTTCCTCTTCTGCGTGACCCTGCTCGCCATCTTCATGCTGCAGGCCCGCAAGGTCCGCGGCGCGATCCTCATCGGCATCGTCGGCGGCACCGTCCTCGCGGCCATCCTCAACGCCGTCGTGAACATCGACCCGAAGGCCTGGAAGAACGGTCCGCCGGAGCTCGCGGGCTCCGCGATCTCGATGCCCGACTTCTCGCTGTTCGGCAAGGTCGAGTTCGGCGGCTGGGGCGACGTCGGCGTCATGACGATCGGCATGATCGTCTTCACCCTCGTGCTCGCCGGCTTCTTCGACGCGATGGCCACCATCATCGGCGTCGGCACCGAGGCCAAACTGGCCGACGACCAGGGCCGCATGCCGGGCCTGTCGAAGGCGCTGTTCATCGACGGTGCCGGTGGCGCCATCGGTGGCATCGCGGGCGGCTCCGGCCAGACCGTGTTCGTCGAGTCCGCCACCGGCGTCGGCGAGGGTGCCCGTACCGGCCTCGCCTCCGTCGTCACCGGCCTCTTCTTCGCCGCCTGCCTCTTCTTCACCCCGATCACCCAGATCGTCCCGGGTGAGGTCGCCTCGGCCGCCCTGGTGGTCATCGGCGCGATGATGATGCAGAACGCCCGCCACGTGGACTGGTCCGACAGCGCGACCGCGATCCCGGTCTTCCTGACCGTCGTGATCATGCCGTTCACCTACCAGATCACGGCCGGTGTCGCCGCCGGTGTCATCTCCTACGTGGCCATCAAGGCCGCGCAGGGCAAGGCGCGCGAGGTCGGCGGCTTCATGTGGGCCCTGACCGGCATCTTCCTGGTCTACTTCGCCCTCCACCCCATCGAGGCGTGGCTCGGCGTCAAGTAGGTCCGGACGGGATCCGTGCCTGACCCCTCCACGCATCCGATACTGGAACCCGAACCCTCCGAGGAGGCCGCACATGCTGGACATCGCCGAAGAACTCAACCGGTGGGTCGAGCAGGGACGTGACTTCGCCGTCGCCACGGTCGTGGCGGTCGGCGGGAGCGCCCCGCGGCAGCCCGGAGCCGCACTCGCCGTGGACGGCGAGGGCACGGCCATCGGTTCGGTTTCCGGCGGATGCGTGGAGGGCGCGGTGTACGAGCTGTGCCGCCAGGCGCTCGAAGACGGCGAGACCGTCCTCGACCGCTTCGGGTACAGCGACGACGATGCCTTCGCCGTGGGCCTGACCTGCGGCGGAATCATCGACATCCTGGTCACCCCGGTGCCCGTGGGCTCCCCGGGGCGGGAGGTGCTGGCCCGTGCGCTGACCGCCGCCGCGCACGGGGAGACGGCCGCCGTGGCCCGCATCGCCGAAGGCCCCGCGGAGCTGATGGGCCGCGCGCTCCTCGTCCAGGCCGACGGCTCCTACGAGGGGGGCTTCGGCGGACACCCCCTGCTCGACCGCACCATCGCCGGGGAGGCCCGCGCCATGCTCGACGCCGGCCGGACCGGCGTCCTGGAGATCGGCGCCGACGGCAGGCTCTGCGGAGAGCCGCTGAAGGTGCTCGTCGAGTCCAGCGTCCCGCCCCCGCGGATGATCGTCTTCGGTGCCATCGACTTCGCCTCCGCCCTGGTGCGGATCGGCAAGTTCCTCGGCTACCACGTCACTCTGTGCGACGCCCGGCCCGTCTTCGCCACGAAGAATCGTTTCCCCGACGCGGACGAGATCGTGGTCGACTGGCCGCACCGCTACCTGGAGGGCACCGAGGTGGACGGCCGGACCGTCCTGTGCGTGCTGACCCACGACGCCAAGTTCGACGTACCGCTCCTCGAACTGGCCCTGAAGCTTCCCGTCGCCTACGTCGGCGCCATGGGCTCCCGCCGCACCCACGAGGACCGCAACGAGCGGCTCCGCGCGGTCGGCGTGACCGAGCTCGAACTGGCCCGCCTGCGCTCCCCGATCGGCCTGGACCTCGGCGCCCGCTCCCCGGAGGAGACCGCGCTGTCCATCGCCGCCGAGATCGTCGCGAACCGCCGCGGCGGCACCGGGGCGGCGCTCACCGGCGCGCACATCCCGATCCACCACGACCCGTCGCAGACCGTGGTCAGCCGGATCGGTTCCGTCGCTTGAAGCGGTGCTGAGCGGCCGTAGCGCCGGGCGCCGCACGCGTACACGCCGAAAGGGCACGACCCCACGGGGGTTGTGCCCTTTCGGCGTTCCGTCTATTTTACCCGCCGGTAACAGCAAGCGGTCCGCCCCGCCCTTCCGCCCCACCCACCTCTTTGCTCCACCCCTCCGCTCCACCCCTTCCCCCCTCATGGAGTCGAACGGATGTTACGAAGCCTGCGCACCCGGTACCCCGTGGCCGCGGTCCTCCTCGCCGCCACCGCCGTCACCGCCCTGGCCGCGCCCGGCCGGGCGGCGGCCCCCGCCGAACCCCTGCGCGAGGTGCTGTTCGTCGGGAACAACTGGGACGGCACCGCCGACGCCCTCGCCTCGACCGGCGACCTCGCCCGGATCGGCCGGATCAACGTGATCCCCGACAAGGAGGAGCGGCTGCGGGAGATCTACCKCAACCCCGTCAAACTCGCCTTCTTCCTCGGCATCCGGGCCGGTGCCGGAGAGGGCCACGACCAGTTCGCGGACGACATGTACACCACCCCGGACGGCTCCGCGGTCGTGGTCTCCCGCCCCAGCTTCGCCGACGTCGTCTCCATCGACGTCCGTACCGGCCGGATCAACTGGCGCTTCCCCGTGGCCGGATACCGCGCCGACCACATGGCGGTCTCGCCCGACGGCACGCGCGTCGCCGTGTCCGCGTCCACGGCCAACACCGTGCACGTCCTCGACATCGCCACCGGCCGCGAGGCCGGCTCGTTCGCCACCGGCGACAAGCCGCACGAGAACACCTTCAGCCGGGACGGCCGTTACCTGTGGAACAGCTCGATCGGCGACGTGACCTCCGCCCTCGACGCGCCCTGGCTGGACTGGACGAAGGGCGACCGGAAGATCACCGTCGTCGACGCGCGGACCTTCCGGACCGTCCGGGTGATCGACATGCGCGAACGCCTCGACGCCTTCGGCCGCCGCGACCTCTCCGACGCCGTCCGGCCCATGTCCTTCAGCCCCGACGAGTCGAAGATCTACTTCCAGGTGTCCTTCTTCAACGGCGTCGTCGAGTACGACGTGGCCACCGACCGGATCACCCGGATCAAGGAACTCCCCGTCAACCCCGCCACCAGCACCGACCGCACCACCTGGGTCAACGACTCCCGCCACCACGGCCTGTCGATGAGCCCCGACGGCACGAAGCTCTGCGTCGCCGGGACCATGGACGACTACGCGACCGTCGTGGACCGCGCCACCCTCGCCCAGGGGCCGCTCGTCCCGGCTGACAAGCCCTACTGGGCCACGGTCGACGGCGACGGCACCGCCTGCGTCATCTCCGAGAGCGGCGCCGACCGGGTCACCGCCATCGACTTCGCCACCGGAGCCAAGCGGGTCTCCGTCCCGGTCGGCGACCACCCCCAACGGGTCCGTCTCGGGCACGTTCCGGCCGGCTGGAGCGGCCCCACGCCCTCCTGAACGGGCAGATCCAGCCACTATGGGGTGACCGGTCCGCGATGACCGATTAGTCTCCGGATCATGGTGGACATCCGCGAGGTACCCGAGGCCGACATCGACCGCGCCCAGGAGCTCGCGTACCTGGTCTTCCACGACCGCCCGGAACGAGAGGCACGCGAACGCCACCACCGCCTGCTGAGCGGCTGCGACCGGCTCGGCGCCTACGACGGGGAGGCGCTCGTCGGCTTCATGGCCGCCCACGCCTTCCGCCTCTCGGTCCCGGGCGCCGACCTCCACTGCCCCGGGCTCACCTTCGTGTCCGTCGCCCCCACCCACCGGCGCCGGGGCGTCCTCACCGCGCTGATGCAGGAGCGGCTGCGCCGGGCCGGGACCGCGGGCAGCCCGGTCGCCGCCCTGTGGGCATCCGAACCGGCCATCTACGGCCGCTTCGGCTACGGGCCGGCCACCCAGGGCGTCACCATCGAGATCGACTCCGGTCGGCCGCTCGCCCTGCGGATCGACCCCGACCCGCGCCCGCTGCGCCTGGTGGACCCGGCCGACGCCCTCGACGTGATCGCCCCGTACCACGAGGCCGCCCGCCGCGTGCGAGCCGGCCGGCCGACCCGCGGCGCCGAACGCTGGGAGCAGGAGTGGCTGTGCGAACGGGACGAGGAGGACGAGGAGTTGGGCCCGCCCCGGATCATCGCCCTCGGCCGGCCCGGACAGCCGGTGGCGGGCTACGTCCTCTACCGCACGAAGCCGCAGGACGACACCGGCCCCTTCCCGGTCCGCACCCCGGGCCTGGTCCGCGTCGACGAACTGGAGGCCGACACGCCCGCCGTCGCCGCCGCGCTGTGGGACTGCGTGGCCTCCCTCGACCTGACCGGCACCGTCCGCGCCCGGTGCCGACCGGCCGACGACCCGCTGCTGCACTTCGCCGCCGACCGGGACCAGGTCAGGGTCACCGCCCAGTTCCCGGCGCTCTGGCTGCGCCTGGTCGACGTGGCCGCGGCGCTGACGGCCCGGTCGTGGGCGGCACCGGTGGAACTGGTGCTGCAGCTGGCCGACGTACGACTGCCCGCGAACGCCGGGCGGTTCCGGCTCAAGGCCGGGCCGGGCGGGGCGACGTACGAGCCCGCCCGCGCCGCCCCCGACCTGACCCTGGACGTACGGGAGCTGGCCGCCTGCTACCTGGGCGGGACCAGGACGGCGGAGCTGGTGGCCGCCGGGCTGGTGACCGAACACACCCCGGGCGCGGCGGCCGCCCTGGACGCGGCCCTGAGGACCGGGCCGCTCCCGCACACGGGGGACGAGTTCTGACGGGGACGGGGACGGGCCGCGGGGATCAGGCGGGCAGACGGAGCCGGGCCGCAGCCATGCCGAATCCGGGGCCCCGGACGGCCGTGGACAGGCCGTCGGCCGGCCGGTGCAGGTCCTCCTCGCGGTAACGGCGGCACTTGCGGTGCCAGTTGAGGATCCCGGCCATCCAGTCCTTGAGCTCCCCGACGTACGCGTCGAGCCCGGCGCGCGCCTCCCGGTCCAGCTTCCAGTCGTCGTAGAGCAACGGCAGCTGCGACGCGACGATGTGCTCGAACTCCTCGGTGCGCTGCGTCATCAGGTCGTGGCAGATGTGCAGGGCCTGCTCGTAGCCGATGTCGAAGAAGTTCCGGGTGACGAGGACGTGGTTGTGGACCTCGCCCTCGACCTCCACCTCCTTCTGGTAGGAGAAGATGTCGTTGATCAGGCAGGCGGTGTCGGCCGCCGCGTTCTCCAGCGACCGGATCGTCCCGGAGCGGTAGATCTCCTCGGGGATGCCGCGGCCGGCCTGGCCGAGCCGGCACAGGTACATCGTCAGGTGCGAGCCGAAGGTGTGGCGGCGCATCTCGGCGTAGTCCACCGGGTCGGGGATGCGGTTCTGGATCTGGTTCTCCATCTCCCACACCCAGCTCTCCAGCATGCTCACCAGCGTCGCCCGGAACTCGGCACGGACCTCCGGGGTCATGCCCTCGCTGGTGCGCACCCACAGGTCGGCGAGGGAGCGCTCCATCGCGGTCAGCGGCAGCGGCTGTTCGGCGTGGTCGACCGGGATCATCGAGACCAGCCGGGCCGTCGTCGTCTTGGCGGCCGGGAGGTTCCTCGACTGGGCGAACACCACCGGGTAGTAGTCGTCCCCGTACGTCCCCCAGGTCAGCCAGCACGCGTTGAGCAGCAGCGCCTCGGGCGTGGCGTCGGGGTCGATGCCGGCCGAGCAGAGCGCGAAGTCGTAGCCGCGCAGCTTCTGTTCGTTCCAGATCGTGGAGCCGGGATCGCCCGGCTGCGGGTCGATCAGGCCCATCCGGCGCGCCCACTCCACCGATCCCTCGCGGGCGGAGCCGAGGTGCGGGCTGAGGGAGAGCGGGAACGGCATGTGGATGTCCGGGATCACGGACGGGCCGGTGCGTTCGAAGGGGACGTGGGTGAAGGAGCGCCGGCGCAGTTCCATCGACCGCCGGGTGAACAGGGAACCGAGGTCGAGCGCGGTGGTGCCGAGCCCGCTGGGGAGGAAGGGCAGGGTGAGCGGGGCGGTGGCCCTGGCCTCCTTGTTCATGTAGCGGCTGGAGACCATGTGCCATTCGTGGCCGCCCGACTGCCAGTCCTGCAGGCCCTTGGCGTAGGCGAGGACGGCCGCGATCTCGGCGGGGTCCATGGCGTGGTCGGCGAAGAGCTGGGGGAGTTCGGCGAGCGCGGTCTGCTCGAACTGCTGGAGGCGGGAGGTGAGCAGGTCGTTGGAGGCCTCGGCGGCCTCCTGGGTGGAGCAGCCGAGGAAGGTCTCCAGGACCAGGACGGCGTTGGAGAGCTCGCCCTCGTCGGCGACCTCGCGTTCGTAGGAGAAGATGTCGTTCCTGATGTGCACGGCGTCGGCGAAGGCGTCGCGCAGCACACCGAGGGGGCGTGAGTGCGCCACGCGCGCGGGCACCTCGGCGGAGACGTACTCGATCAGTCCGGCCGACCAGGGGGCACCGCCCACCTTGCGGCGCATCTCGATGTACTCCAGGGGGTTCGCCACCCGCCCGATGTTGATGTTGGCGAGCTCCCACATCGACTCGTCGAGCAGGTTCTTCGTCGAGAGAGAGAATCGTTCCCGCCAGTCCATCGACATGGCCGGAACGGTCCGCGCCCACAGGTCCGCGAGTCCCGCCTCGACGGGGTTGGTGGCCTCGGGGAAGCCCGCGGCCAGATCCATCGGCATGAAGGCGGCGAGCCGGTCGAGGTACGCCTTGGCGCCCTCGCGGTCCTGGGAGCGCTTGTACATCTCCAGGAAGTGGTCGTCGAAGAAGAAGACCCACACGTACCAGTCGGTGACCAGGTCCAGCGCGTCACTGTCGCAGTCGGGGTGGGTGTACGCGCACAGCAGGGCGTAGTCGTGCGAGTCGAGGTCCTTCTCCTCCCAGACCCCGGAACCCTCCAGCATCCCGAAGCCGCGCGCCCACTGCTTGGTGTGGACCCTCGCCTCCTCCAGGTGGGGGTTGAGTCGCGCCGGATACGGCACGTAGAACTCCGGCAGTTGGAACGGCTGCGTCACGACGGCCCGGGCCTTTCGCTCAGGGACACGGGGACCGGCGGTTCCCGCCCCCCGCACGAGATCAGCAGGGCCCTACCCGCGGGGGCGGCGGTACAAGGGGGATTTCACTTCATCAGGTGACACCAGCCCATTTCCCCGGCGCTCACCCCCGGCACGGGCTAGCAGGGCGCCGGGGACGGTATCCGCGTACGGGCCGCGCTCAGCGAAGCCTCTTGACCTGTGCCGCGACGACCGTGGCGGGCGGCTCGGCGGCTCCGGACGCGCTGCGGGCGGTGAAGGTCGCGGTGGTGGTCCCCTGGCGCACGAGGACCACCTCGATCGAGGACTTCACGCCGTCCTGCTCCTGCTCGGCGCTGTAGGCCACGCTCTCGTCGCCGCCGGTGGCGGGAGCCGCCACAACCTTGGTGATCTTCGCCTTGTCGGTGCCGCTGACGGCATCGAAGCCGCCACCGCATGCCTGGCCGCCCGCCCTGACGTCGGCGAGGATGCTGGAAAGTCAGCCCTTTATGAGGTTGTAGAGGAGACCTGCGATGAGGAGATATCCCAGGTAGGAGGCGAATACCACGCCCAGCATCGCCAGGACCTTGACCGGCGTCCCGAACTGCTTCCGGGCGAGGGACAGGTTGGTGAAAAGGCCCGCTGCCCCGACGGCCCCACCTATCGCTCCACCTATCGGCAGCAGGAAGATCGGAGCGACCGAGAGCACCAGCTGCCACCAGGCGAGCCCTCGGAACTTGCCCCACGGGTCCTGCTTGCCGACTGTGCTCTTTCCGAGGTCGGGGATCTTCTGCATGTGTGAGAAACCTTCATTCCTGTCGTCATGGTCGTGGAGGCCCGAACGAGCCCGGCGGCATCCGTCCCGGCTTCGAGACGTTCGGGCCAGCGCAGGCGCCTGAGCGGGTCATTCCGGCCAGGCACCTGCGCGTTGCTGCCGGTTATCCGAGGGTGCGGGCGGTGGCCCAGTCGTCTTCCTCGACGCGTTGGCCGTTGCCGATGGTGGTGCGGCCGCCGTAGTAGAGGTGGAGGGTGCCGTCGTTGCGGGTGAGGTAGAGGTCGGGGATTCCGTCTCCGTTGACGTCGGGGGTGCCGCGCAGGAGGGGCCAGGTGGTGCTGTCCCAGCCGGTGGTGCCGTAGGTGAGGTCCTTGCCGTCGGCGGAGTTGACGGCGAGGGCGAGGGAGTTGATGTCGGCGCCGCCGTTCGGGCCGGGCTTTCCGCGGCGTAGGGCGAGGCCTCGGTTGGGGTCGGCGTCGTCGCGGAAGAGGAGGTCGGGGACGCCGTCTCCGGTGACGTCACGGACGTCGATGATGTCGCGTTTGGTCCAGCTGGTGGCGGAGAGCTGGCGGGCTTCGGTGATGCTGGCGCCGCTGTATCCGGTGAGGATCCAGAAGGTGTCGCCGGCGGTGGCGAAGATGTCTTCGGCGTGGTCGCCGTTCATGTCGGGGACGACGACGATCTGGGTGAGGGTGGCCGGGTCGGGTGCGCCGTCGGGGAGGAGGATTTCGGTGCGGCGGCTGATGTCGAAGCGGCCGTTGCCGTCGCCCTGGTAGACGTAGAGCTTGCCGTCGGGCATGCGGGCGATGAGGTCGGTGATGCCGTCGCCGGGGTACCAGTCGGTGGAGTGCGCGATCAGTGCGCTCTTGCCGGTGGCGTCCTTCCAGTAGCCGGCGGGGGCGGGTTTGCCGTTGTCGGTGGCGGCGGGCATCCAGGCGTCGACGTCGCCGGTGGCGTCGGCGGGGTAGACGCGCAGGTCTCCGGCCGCGTCGATGGCCAGGAGGTCGGCCTTGCCGTCGCCGGTGACGTCGCCGGGGCCGTCGAGGCCGGGGCGGGGGCGGACGTAGAAGGTGTAGATGAAGGGGTCGGAGAGGTTGCCGGCCTTGTTGACGATGCGGACGTAGAAGAGGTTCGGTCCGGCGTTGTCGGGGTTCACGTCGACGGTGACGGTGTCCTGGCCTGCGGCGGGGACGGCCTTCTTGTCGTAGACGGGGTGGTTCAGGGACCACTGGAACTCGCGGATGTCGGCCGGGTCGGTGCCGCCCGCGATGACGGTGATCTTGCCGGGGGAGAGGGTGTTCTTGCTCCATTCGGCGCCGTCGGGGCCGGGTGCGGGGAAGTCCTCGGAGCGGATCGTCGGCTTGACCGGCTGGCTGTGGTCGACGGTGAAGGTACACGGTTTGTCGGTACCGGCGGGGCCCACCCCGGAGGTGGATCCGTCCCAGTCATTGGCCGTGGCGGTCCAGGAGTAGGAGGTGTTCGCGGCGAAGGACTCCCAGGGAATGGTGGTGCGGGCGACGCCGTAGCTGTCGGGCCAGACCCACTGGTCGAAGACGGCCTGGTTGTCGGCGGTCCGCCAGACCTTGAACTGGATCTGCTTGAGGTTGCCGTCGCCGTCGCGGCCCTGGACCTCGAACATGACGTCGGACTTGCCGACCTTGTTGAAGGGGGCGTCGGTCACGCACAGCCCGCCGGGGACGGTGTCCATACCGGCGACGGCGGGCTCGTCGGGGGCCTTGTTGTACTCGACCTCGATGTACGGGGCGCTCTCGCCGTTGGCCTGGAACTTCTTCCAGTAACTCGCGTCGCTCTYGTTCGGGGAACGCACGCCGAGGGTGAGGCTCTGCCAGGCGCCGCGGGCACCTTCCTCGACCTTCGACTTGATGTCGATGCCGACCCACGCGTCGGGGCAGGAGCTGTTGTAGCCGTAGCCGGTGGAAGCTCCGGCGATGCGGTTGCCCCAGAACGTGCCGTTGTCCGTGTTGTTCCAGGTGCTGGAGCTGGTGATCAGCGGCGTGTGGTAGATGTCGAAGGCCCTCGGGTCACAGCCCCAGGAGTATGTCTGCAGCATCCGAAGGTTCGCCGTACGGATCTGCGAGCCGTACAGCTGGCTGCCGAAGTCGAAGATGAACGCCGCCCGTGAGGTACCGCCGGTGGTCGACTCGTACCCGACACGCGCCTCGGGGGTGCCGGAACCGCTGTTGTAGTTCTGGCCGTTCCAGAAGCTGGAACCGCCCTCGGTCTTGTAGAAGGTCGTCCAGTTCTGCTTGTGCCCCTTGAAGGAGGGGTCGATGAACACCGGGTACACGGTGTCCCCGTCGTTCAGCAGCTGCGCGTTCGGGGTCACCGTCAGCACGTTCTCTGCCGACAGCGCCGCCCCGGCCGCCTTCGCGTGATTGCCCTCCGCGCCGTTCAGACCGGCCAGGGCCAGGGTGGGGTGGTCCTTTGCCTCCGGCGCCGGCTTCGCCTGCGGCTCGCCCTCGGTGACGGCGACCTTGCCGGCCGAGTCCCACATGAACGGGGTAGGCGACCCTGCTATCTCCGCACCCTGGCTGTCTTGGGCGCTGACCGACTTGGATGCCTCGTCCAGGTGGAAGGCCAGATCTGGTGAGGCCAGTCGGTAGTTCAGTTGGCCGAGCAGTGGGTCGGTGGCGGCCTGCTTGTCCTTCACGACCAGCACGTGGGTGTATCCGCCGTCCTGGGCCGTCATCACAAGGTCGATGCCCGGGCGGACGTTCTCGTACAGGGCCCGCGGGCCGGAAACCACCGGCTCGGGCAGCGGCCCCGGCCAGGCAACGGTCAGGTCATGACCATCGAGCGTCAGCCGCACCAGATCCGTCCATGCCGGAGCCGGAGTGTCCGCCTTCGCCACAGCAGGCGTCATTAGCGGGTTACGCGAGATACCGCGCGAAGCACGCGCTGGATCACCGGACGACGCCTGGCTGCCGGCGCTGAACACAACGCGCCCGTTCACGGCCTTGGGAGCGAAGCCGCCGTCCACCCGCTGCAGGGTGGTGTCGATCGGCTTCCACTCGTTGCCCACCTTTGCCCGGGTCGCCGCACTCGACACCCGCAGCTTGAACGTCCCACCCGGCTGCGCCCAGGTACTGGTGTGTGCCGTGGCCTCGGCCGTGACCTCGACCTCCTTGCCACTCTCTCTGGCCAGGCGACGAGCCTCGGGCGCCGCAACCGGCCCAGAGGGGCTCTTGGACGCGGAGGCGGCCTCCGGCTTGTCCGCTCCGATAGTCAGGTGCACGCCCACAGGTACGGCGACARCGACGGCCAGAAGGGCGGCCATGCCACCGTGGACCCGGCGGCGGCGATACCAGCGACGACTCGGAGGCGCGACCGTAACTTGGTTCTCTTTCAAGGCTGTTGGCGGACTTTCATCCACAGATTTACTGACAGACATGGCTCTACTTCTCCCCCCTCGGGCACGCCTCAACAATGCCCTCGGCACTCAGAAAACGGCTTCGGCCAAGGGCTCGAAGCGTGAAAGGTCCGCTCCCCAACAGCCTTTCGCGTGCGGGTTGCGCGAGCTGAGCATGAACCATCACGCGGACAAGGTCACCCCTCCAAACCACGCAAACCCATTCCGATTTAACCCTTTTTAGGGTCTTTAGTGCGAAGTATTCGGAGCCTAAAGTGATAAAGCCCACACCGGATATCGGATTATGGCTTTACGGGGCGTCAGGCCACAGAATCAGCTGGCTATTTGTCAGTTTCCTGCCATACGTGTGTCTTACATCGTGGGCAGATCGTGGGGGGTCCAGATGTCGCCGTTCTCGGCGCACCATTTCCGCCTGCCCGGAAACAAGAGAGCCCGCGCAAGACGCGCGCGCCTCGCCGGGCGCACCGGCATCACCGTCTCGGTGGCGCTGATCGCAACACTCCTGCCCATCCAGGCCTGGGCGGCGCCACCGGGCGACCGCAGCGGCGTGCAGCTGCCTGGCCTCCAGCAGGATATGAAGGCCAAGCTCGACAAGGTCGAGGCGGCCAAGCTTGAGGGCTGGGCGGGCGCTCCGGTCCAGTCGCCACCCGAGTACGAACCTTCGAAGGTGGCGCCGCCTGTCGGTGGCACCGAGCCCGTCACGCTGACGGGTGAGCAACTGGTGCAAGCGGGAACTCTGCCGGTGAGTATCGGCAAGGCCTCGCCGACCTCGGAGAATCCGGCTCCGCCGACGCCCTCCGGTACCTGGTCAGTATCGGTCGAGACGCGCACCAAGACGGAAGCGGCCAACGTCGACGGCGCCCTCATCAAGGTGACACCGCCGGCTGAGGGCTCGACGCCGGTCGACGTACAGCTGGACTACAAGAAGTTCAAGGACCTCTACGGCACCGAATGGGCCACCCGCCTCAAGCTCAAGCAGTTTCCCGAGTGCTTCCTGACCACCCCGGATCTCCCGGAGTGCTCGGTGTCCAAGGACGTCCCGAGCACCAACGACCCGGCCACAGGCACCGTCCGAGCGACAATCGATCCCGCTACCGCCCCCGGCCAGGGCATGCGCACCATGGCCGGCGGCAGCGGCGGCCCGACGGTCCTGGCAGCGTCCGACGGAGCCTCCGGCGCAGGCGGTACGTACACCGCGACGCCCTTGGCGCCCTCGGGAAGCTGGAGCGCCGGCGGCAGCGGCGGCGGCTTCTCATGGGGCTACCCGCTGACGATGCCCCCCGCGCCCGCGGGGYCGGCCCCGACGGTGGCGTTCTCGTATGCGTCGCAGGCGGTCGACGGCAAAACCTCCGTCGCCAATGGTCAGGCGTCCTGGATCGGTGACGGCTGGGGCTACGAGCCCGGGTTCATCGAGCGCCGCTACCGTTCCTGCTCCCAGGACCGGAAGGCCTCGCCGAGCGCTCCGAACAACGACAACGCCACCGACAAGAAGAAGAGCGACCTGTGCTGGGCGGGCGACAGCGTGGTGATGTCCCTCGGCGGTAGCACGACCGAGCTGGTCCACGACGCCGCGTCCGGGCAGTGGATTCCCGCCGGTGACGACGGCGCACGCATCGAGCGGAAGACGGACGCCACCGTCGCCAACGGAGCCAAGGACGGCGAGTACTGGCTCGTCACCACCCGCGACGGAACTCGTTACTTCTTCGGCCGCCACGATGTGGACGGCGCTGGCAACAGAGCCGTCACCAACTCGGTCTTCACCGTCCCCGTCTTCGGCAACCACCCGGGCGAACCCTGCCATCAGACCGCCTTCGCGGACTCTTCCTGCACGCAGGCCTGGCGTTGGAATCTGGACTACGTCGAGGACGTAAGTGGCAACGCCATGGTGATCGACTGGGCGAAGGAAACCAACTACTACGCCAAGAACGAGAAGACGGCGGCGAAGGTCTCCTACGACCGGGGCGGGTACCCTACCCAGATCAGCTACGGTCTGCGCAGCGACAACCTCTCGGGCCCGCCGGCCGCGAAGGTCGAGTTCACCGTCGCCGAACGCTGTATCAAGGAAGGCACCACTCAGTGCTCGAACGCGGAGTTCGATGGCAACAACTACGGTGACAAGCAGCCCTGGTGGGACACTCCCTCCACGCTGAACTGCAAGGCAGAGGCCAAGGACTGCTACGTCTCGTCCCCGACCTTCTGGACCCGCAAGCGACTGACCTCCGTCACCACCAAGGCGCAACGCACCCAGGGCTCGACTGTTCTGTCGCTCGTCGACCGGTGGAACCTGGCACAGTCGTTCCCCAGACAGCGGACCGACACGCACCCGCCGCTGTGGCTGGAGTCCATCACCCGTACCGGCTATGGGACCGCGAAGGACACGGCAGACAATCAACAGAGCACTACCCTGCCGCCGGTTTCCTTCCTGCCCAATGTCCAGGACATGCCCAACCGGATCGCTTCCGGACCCACCGACGCCACTCCCGATTTCGACCGTCTCCGTGTGGAAACCATCCGCAACGAGACCGGTGGCGAGATGGCAGTGGACTACTCCGCGCCCTGCCCGGTGGGCGGCACCCATCCGAAGCCCGAGGAGAACACCTCCCGCTGCTTCCCGGTGCACTGGTCCCCTGACGACGATCTCGAGAACCCGCCGCTGACGTGGTTCAACAAGTACGTCGTCGACAAGGTCATAGAGAAGGACCGGGTTGCCCGGCAGCCCGACGTGACCACGAGCTACACCTATGAGGGCGACGCTGCCTGGGGCAAGGACACCGATGAGTTCTCCAAGCCCGAAATGCGCACCTACAACCAATGGCGCGGTTATGCCAGCGTCCTCGTGAACACCGGCGTCACCGCCAACACGGGTAAGCCCGAGGCCACCGAACAGTCTCAGACACGCACACGCTTCTTCCGCGGCATGTCCGGCGACGCCGGCCGCCCCAAGATCACGATCAAGGACTCCACCGGCACCGAAGAGCTCGGCGAGGACCTGCCCCAGCTCCAAGGGCTCGCAGCCGAGACGATCACGTACCTCCAGGCAGGCGGCCCCGTCGCCTCCCGTGAGCTGACATGGCCGTGGAGCCAGAAGACCGCGTCCAGGACCAGGGACGGAACCACACCGCTGGAGGCGTTCCGCTCCGGAACGCTGCGCACCGACTCGATCACACCGATCAGCGGCGGCAAGACGCGTGTAGTGCGGTCGCAGAACACCTACGGCAGCAACTACGGACTGCTTGAGACGACGCAGGTCGAGGCCCTCACCTCAAACGGTTCAGGCTGGGACACGACCGAGTCCAGCTGCACGGTCACCACCTACGTCCACAACACCGACAAGAACATCGTCGGACTCGCACAGCGCGTGCGGACCACAGCCGGTGACTGCACCAAGACCGCTACCGGCACCGTCTTCTCAGACGCGCGAACGTCGTACGACGCCCAGAACGCCTTCGGCACGGCGCCCACCAAGGGCCTTCCCGTCCAAGTCGACACCATCGACGGAGCAGGCACCGGCTGGATCACCGCCAGCCGCACCGAGTACGACGCACTCGGTCGCCGCACCAAGGAACTCGACGCAGCGGGCAACGCCACGACGACGACCTTCAGCCCGCCGACAGGCCCCGCCTTCAGCGCCACCGCCACAAACCCGCTCGGCCACACGGGAACGTCCAAGGTCGACCCGGGCCGCGGCAGTGCCCTCGAAGTGGCTGACGCCAACAACCACAAGGTGATCCGGACGTACGACAACCTGGGGCGCGTCACCCAGGTCTGGACCGCCTCCCAGGACCCGGCCAAGGACAAGGCCGCGTACAAGTTCGCGTACCAGATCTCCGAGCACGAAGCCCCCGTCGTCACCAGCAGTGCCCTGCGGGACAACGGAACGTACGAGTCCACCGTCGCCATCTACGACGGCCTCCTACGCCCACGCCAGACCCAGAAGGAAGCCCTCGGAGGCGGCCGCATCGTCGGCGACACCCTCTACAACGCCAACGGAGCGGTGCGACGCACCAACAACAGCTACTACGCGGAGGACAACCCTCAGGGGAAGATCTTCGTCCCGGAGTCGAACTTCCAGGTTCCGAACTCGACCGCTGCGGCGTACGACGGCCTCGGGCGAGTCCTGCGCGCCACCACCATCTACGGCGACCCCTCACAGCCGGCGACTGCCACCGTCAACGAGTACGCCGCCGACTGGACACTCACCCGCACGGGAATGTCCGCTGACGCCGTACCAGCCCCGCTGCCCGGCAGCAGCACCGTCAAGACCACCACCGACGCGTTCGGCCGGACGACGCTGCTTCAGCGTGCCGTTACTCTCACCAACCCCATGACCTGGAGGGACACCAAATACGAATATGACGTACGCGGCAAGCTCTCCAAGGTCACAGATCCCGCAGGCAACAACTGGACATACGCCTACGACGCCCGCGGCCGACAGACCGGGTCCACTGACCCCGACGCGGGTCCCACCTCGGCTGGATTCGACAACCTCGACCGCCAGATCTGGACGAAGGACTCCAGCGGCCGCACGCAGTACAGCGGGCTCGACGCTCTCGGCCGTGTGACGGAGCTTCGGGACAACGCTGCCGACGGTCCGCTCGTTGCCTCATGGACTTACGACTCCCTGCCTGGCGCCAAGGGGCAGCCCGTCGCCTCCACCCGCTACGAGGGCGGAGCCGCCTACAGCAGCGAGGTCACCGGATACGACGCCGAGTACCGGCCGACCGGAACCAAGATCACGATCCCGGACGTCCCGGCGGCCAAGGGCCTGGCCGGCACCTACACCTACAGCACCACCTACACCCCGACAGGCAAGGTTCAGTCGACCACCCTCCCCGCCACGCCAGGAGGCCTAGCGGCGGAGAAGCTCGTCACCCGCTACAACGCAGACGGCATGCCGCAGAGCATGTCGGGCCTGTCCTGGTACACCGCCGACGTCAAGTACAGCCCGTTCGGTGAGGTCCTGCGCACCGCTTCTGGGAATGCCCCCAACCGGGTGTGGACCACCACCCTCTACAACACGAACACCGGGCAGGTCACCCACCAGATCAGCGACCGCGAGACCGGGCCGAACCGGATCAGCGACGTCTCCTACGGCTACGACCTCACCGGCAACATCACCTCCATCACCGACTCCCAGCCCGGCGGCCGGGAGGACCGCCAGTGCTTCGCCTTCGACCCGATGGGCCAGCTCACCAAGGCCTGGACCGGCAAGACCGCGGCCTGCACCGGCCCCACCCTGTCGGACGTCACTGCCGGTCCGGACGGTGACGGCTTCTGGCAGGAATACCAGTTCGACACCATCGGCAACCGCACCAAGCTGATCAACCACGACCTGACCAACCCGGCACTGGACGACGAAACCACCTACACCTACGGCGTCACCATCGCCGGCGGGGCCCAGCCTCCGGTGAAAACTCAGCCCCACGCCCTGGCCAAGGCCGAAAAGACCACCCGCAACCCGGGCTCCACGGTCACCTCGCTCACCGACTACACCTATGATGCGTCCGGCAACACCAAGACGCGGCGCATCGATGGCGACACCCAGGCTCTGAACTGGGACCGCCGGAACAAGCTCACCTCCGCCAGCAGCCCCGGCATCGGGGCAGCCTCGGTCATCGGAGCCTCCGGCAAGTGCATCGACGTGGAATCCGGCGGCACAGCCGACGGCACCCCAGTGCAGATCTATCCCTGCAACGAGACCAAAGCCCAGCAGTGGCGCCTGACCGGCGACACCGTCCGCGCACTGGACAAATGCCTCACAACCAGCGGCAGCAAGCTCGCCCTGGCCGCCTGTGACGGCAGCGACAAGCAGAAGTTCGTCTACCGGGCGAGCGACAAGTCGCTGAACAACCCGGCCACCAACCAGTGCGTCGACGTCCCCAACAACGCTGCCGACGGCAGCGACCTCCAGCTGTGGTCCTGCAACGCGACCGGACCCCAGCAGTTCACCTTCGACAACACCACCACCTACTTCTACGACGCCGGCGGCAACCGCCTCATCGAGGAAACCGGAAGCGCCCGCACCCTCTACCTCGGCGACACCGAGATCACCGTCAACAAGGCCGGCCAGGCCCTCGACGCCGTCCGCTACTACGCGGGCCCTGGCACCACCACCATCCGCCGCACCAGCGGCAAGGCCACCAACCACCAGCTCAGCGTCCAGCTCGCCGACCACCACGGCACCGCCACCACCACCGTCGACCTCGCAGCAGGCCAGAACATCACCCGCCGCAAGTCCGACCCGTACGGCAACCCCCGCGGCACCCAGCCCGGCAACTGGCCCGGCAACCGAGGATTCCTCGGCAGCGGCGTCGACGACACCAACACGGGACTAACCCACGTAGGCGCCCGCGAATACGAGCCCGCCACCGGACGCTTCATCTCAGTGGATCCCCTCATCAACATCGCAGATCCCCTGCAGATGAACGGGTACACGTACGCCAACGGCAACCCCATCAACCAGACCGATCCATCCGGACTCTGCAGCGGCCACGACCCGGACGCCAGCTGCAGGGGGTTTGTCCCGGGCAAGCAGTACGTCATGCCGGACAACCCGAGACGTCCGCAAAGCGAGGGCACCACTTACGTCCGCACCCATTGGAATACCTCCTCATTTTCAGCGGGCCCCGCTCGCGCCGCAGCACCTGCTGTTGTAAAGAAGAGCGGGAAGTCAGTCGTCATCCACAATGTCTACGTACCCACTCATGACGAACTGATAGCACAACACAAATGGGCCAGCCCCGAACATACCTGGGCCGAGGACCTTCAAACTTGGACACGTTCCCAGTGCGCCCCTCCATCCATGACCCACGACAAGGCTGCATTCTGCGACACGGCCGGCCAGATGGGGTTGATGGGAACCACCGAAGATGCCGACATACTCGAACTGGTTGGACTCCGCAATGCCTACGACTGTGCCGTTGAAGGTGACGGCGGAGCATGCAAGGACGCTGCTGTAGACGCAGCCGTCGATGCGGGGATCACCCTGATATCAATAGGCATTGGCAAGGCAGCCAAGGTCGGTTTCAAAATTCTCAAGCAGGGACTGAAGAAGGGTGATTCAACGGTCATCGAGTGCCTCACGGAAGTAGCAGCCAACAGTTTTCCTGCAGGCACTCTGGTAAGGCTCGCCAGTGGTGACACCAAGAAAATTGAGGATCTCAAGAATGGCGACGAGGTACTCGCCACAGATCCCGAAAGCGGCACAACTAGCGCAGAACCAATTTCCGCCGTCATCGTGACAGAAACCGATAAGCAGTATGTTGAACTGACGCTGCAGTCGGCAAGCGAATCTTCCTCGGTCATCTCGACCGCACATCACCCATTCTGGTCCAGCTCAGCATCATCCTGGATCGACGCTGCTGACCTGCAACCGGGCACGCTGCTCCACACCGGCGACGATCACGTCGTCACCGTTTCAGACAGCCGCCGGTTTGAAGCCCGTCAGCGCACCTACAATCTCACCGTCGCCGGACTCCACACGTACTATGTGCTGGCGGGCGAGACGCCAGTCTTGGTTCACAACAACAACTGTCCCAAGGGGAAGCTGTCGGATCGCCTACCCACGGGAATGAACAACAAGATCGCTGCGGCTTACGACGCCGTGAAGGAAGGACGGATTACTTCGCACGACACGTATAAGGGACGCGAACACCCGTGGTGGAAGGGTTCCAAGGAGTACCGCGTGCCGGGCAGGCCGGATACTGAAAGAATCCTGGAAAAGGAGCTGCCGAACGGCGTCAAGGTATATGGCTGGACATCCACGCATTACACGAAGATTCAACCCTTCAGCGCACCCCATTTCCCTGACGCGGGATGGAATTAACGGCTCTATTGGTTAACTGGTGCAGCGACCCTTATTGTCGCTGCACCAGTTCTGGCTTGGGGATTAAAAATGGCTAACAAACTGCCCGTAGCGGGCAAGGTGGATTTTCCACTATACGTGCTATCGGATGAAGAGTCCGGAGGGGTTCTTGTTGCCGCTGAAAGCGTAGATGGGTTCTTTGTCGCCCCGGAAGAAGAGTCGCCGGAAGTGGCCTTCCTGGGAGTCCATCAGGTCGATATGAGTAGAAGGAAGGTCGAAGATGCAGTAATGGCGGTCATGAACCGAAAACAAGAAAAAATTGGCGAGTACTTCATCGGTCGGGTTATGCTCGGAGATACAGACACAGAGAAGCCAGGCAGGAATATTTCGAGCGTCAAATACCGACTCTTTAGCAATCACTGCGAATATCCCGAAGCTGAAAGAATTTGGCCACGCTGGGCATCGGGGGCTAACCTGGAGAAGGGTGAATGGCTTCGGTGGCCAGCGAACTACCAGGACGCATGGCTGCACGTCGTTCAGAATTCCTGGTTCACTTCGAACCGCAGGGCCGCCCGCTATGGAATGGAGGAGCTTGTCCACTTGGATGGTGGGCAAATTTCCACAAAGTCGGGATTCTATTGCGCATTGGGTGAGGCCGTCAATGGCCCCGGTGGGTACTTTGGATCGAATCTTGACGCTCTCGCGGACTGCATTTCTTCAAGTTCCGGCGAGGGACCCCCTGCGAGGATTATTTGGCGGAACTTTCAGGCATCTCAAGAATCTCTTGATCGCGCCTTTCTGGATTCAATTATAGGCCTAATGCGCGAATTCCGCGTAGATCTCGCCACTTGCTGACTTCGAGTGGCGTGCGCGCGCGAGTATATAAGATACCCCGTCAGATGATATCTGATTGGGGTCACAGCAGTAGATGACGGCAACGTCAGCGGCCGGCGGATCCGGCGAGGTGGTGTCAACGGTCGGAGCTGGGGTCTGGCCCAGGTTCTGTGGCGGTGGTTACGGTGCGTCAGGCTAGAAGTACGCGCGTGCGGAGCAGGTGGAAGTCGGCGCGTCCGAACATCTGTCGTTTCAGCATCTTGATGCGGTTGACGGCGCCTTTGACCTGGCCGGAGTTCCACGGGGTGCTCAGTCCGGCTTCGACGGCATCGTAGTCGCTGTTGAGGGCGTTAGCGAAGGTGCTGATGCCGCGTAGTCCGGAGGTCATCGCCTGGGTGATCCACTCGGGCAGGCGGTTGCCGTCCAGTTCGGTAAGCATCTCGGCGAAGGACCGGACCAGGTCGGGCGGTTCTTCAGGTCTCGTCTGGGGATCTTGTGTCTTTTGATCCAGAATCTCCGGATCTTGTGGCCTCCCAGCTTGTTCGGCTGGCCCGTGACGTAATTATTGCGGCCAAGGTGGGAAGAGCCGGGGGCCTAGTGATCGAATTTGAAAGCGGCTCGAAGCTTACTGTCTGGCCGGATGAAGATTATGAGGCGTGGGGGCTTGTCGGGCCGAAGGGACAGCGAGTGACTTGCATGCCAGGAGGGGAGATTGCAGCGTGGAGTGGGGAGTGATGCTCGGCGGTAGCCGGAAATCCTGACCGCCGCGCCGCACCTCCTGGTGTGCGGTAAGAGAAAAACAGTGGCCCCGTCGGCAAGCTCCCGGCGGGGCCACAGAGGTGTCTGACGGCAACGTCAGTGGACGGTGGCTCTGCCAGGGTCGGTGCGTGAGCGGCCGAGGTCTCGATGGCCTCGCGTTTGGACCGGCAGACGGTTGCGACGCCGGTTTCGAACCCGGCGGCAAGCTGGGTAGGCGGGCCAGTACGAGCCGGGCCTGACGGTTGGCGGGCAGTCGTCGCCAGCGGGTTCAGGTCTCCCGTTACTGAACGGCGAGCTGCTTCGTCAGGTGCTGCCCGCTGCGGCTGTACAGGTCGGTCGGGTAAGGATGGACAAGCATGCCCTTGGCGGACTCGGTGATCCTTGTCGAGAAAGTGTTTGTTGCCGAGTTCGTCGAGAAGGGACAGAGGTGACTTCGTTCGATGTGACCAGGCCTGAGACGCCGTGGGTCATTTTCGGGCCTCGTGGGGCGACTGAATTTAAGGAGCAGGCAGCGGCTCTGCTTGCTGCGAGTGGCCGGGTGTACGAGGTGCATGCTTGCGATCTGGCAGATGAGGCCGGTGTGCTTGACGCCTTCGCTCGGGTGGTCGGGGTCCCCGGCTATTTCGGCTGGAACTGGGATGCTCTGGTCGACTGCCTCGATGACCTCCACGAACCCGTCACGGGCGGAGTGGGGATTGTCGTGGTCGTCCACGGGGCCGATGTGCTGCTCGGGGCAGATCACCTCAAGGTGTTCACGACGATGCTCTGCCTCGCGGCGGACCGCGCGAACACCGCGGTGGATCCGGATGCCGGCCTCAGGGATCAGCCCGTGGTGATCGAGCACTTCGTTTTCCTGCTCGACGACGTCCGCGCCGAGGAGTTCGCCGCGGGGATCGAGGATCCCGACGTCGTCGTCCGTGTGGAGGGTGACTTCCTCACGGTTGCCTTGAACCTCGATGCCTGGCGGCCCGAGGCGGCCGGACGTCCGAAGGTCTCCTGTCTCCAGGGGACCCAGTGTGACTCCCGGGACCGCCCGGCACCTGGGCCGTCGGCATGTCCGTACGCATGCCACCCACCGGCCCCACGGGGAGGGTGGAGAAGGGGCATGGGGTTGTGTTTCCGTGTGCGAGTTCCGGTCCAGACGGCGCTGGCCTCCTCGCCCGCTTGGTGGGGGAGGAGGCCGGTTCGTGTTGTGGGGTCGGGTTCGGTGACCCGGGTGGTGGGTTACTCCGATTCGCCTTCGAGGTTGCCTTCCGTGTCCAGGTAGACCTGGCGGAGGGATTCGAGGATCTGGGGGTCCGGCTTTTCCCACATGCCGCGGGATTCGGCTTCCAGGAGGCGTTCCGCGATGCCGTGGAGGGCCCAGGGGTTGGCTTCCTCCAGGAAGGCGCGGTTCGTGGGGTCCAGGACGTAGGTTTCCGTCAGCTTGTCGTACATCCAGTCGGCGATGACCCCGGTCGTGGCGTCGTAGCCGAAGAGGTAGTCGACCGTCGCCGCCAGTTCGAAGGCGCCCTTGTAGCCGTGGCGGCGCATCGCCTCGATCCACTTGGGGTTGACCACGCGGGCGCGGAAGACGCGCGAGGTCTCCTCCACCAGGGTGCGGGTCTTGACCGATTCCGGGCGGGTGGAGTCGCCGATGTAGGCCTCGGGGGCCGTGCCGCGCAGGGCGCGGACCGTGGCCACCATGCCGCCGTGGTACTGGAAGTAGTCGTCCGAGTCCGCGATGTCGTGCTCGCGGGTGTCGGTGTTCTTCGCCGCGACCGTGATGCGCTTGTACGCCGACTCCATCTCGGCGCGGGCCGCGCGGCCCTCCAGGCCGCGGCCGTAGGCGTAGCCGCCCCAGACCGTGTAGACCTCCGCCAGGTCGGCGTCGGTGCGCCAGTCGCGGGAGTCGATCAGCTGGAGGATGCCCGCGCCGTACGTGCCGGGGCGGGAGCCGAAGATGCGGGTGGTCGCGCGGCGTTCGTCGCCGTGGGTGGCGAGGTCGGCCTGGGCGTGGGCGCGGACGTAGTTGTGGGTGGCCGGCTCGTCCAGGGAGGCGGCCAGCCGGACCGCGTCGTCCAGGAGGCCGATGACGTGCGGGAACGCGTCGCGGAAGAAGCCCGAGATGCGGAGCGTCACGTCGATGCGGGGGCGGCCGAGTTCAGGGAGGGGGATGGCCTCGATGCCCGTGACGCGGCGCGAGGCCTCGTCCCAGACGGGGCGGACGCCGAGGAGGGCGAGGGCCTCGGCGACGTCGTCGCCGGAGGTGCGCATCGCGCTGGTGCCCCACAGGGACAGGCCGACCGAGGCGGGCCACTCGCCGTCGTTGTCGGTGCGGTAGCGGGTGAGGAGGGAGTCGGCCAGGGCCTGCCCGGTCTCCCACGCGAGGCGGGACGGGACGGCCTTGGGGTCGACCGAGTAGAAGTTGCGGCCCGTGGGGAGGACGTTGACCAGGCCGCGGAGCGGGGAGCCCGACGGGCCGGCCGGGACGAAGCCGCCGTCCAGGGCGGTGACCACGTGGGCGATCTCGTCCGTGGTGCCGGCCAGGCGGGGGACCACCTCGTGGGCGGCGAAGGTGAGGACGTCGGCGACGGCCTGCGGGTGGCCCGCCGCGACCGTGGCGACCGCCTCCGGGGACCAGCCCGCGTCCTCCATCGCCTGGACCAGGGCGCGGGCCGTCGCCTCGACCTCGTCCGCCGAGGTGCGGGTGGCGGCCGACTCGTCCAGGCCGAGGGCCTCGCGCAGGCCGGGCAGGGCGGAGGTGCCGCCCCAGATCTGGCGGGCGCGCAGGATCGCGAGGACCAGGTTGACCCGGGCCTCACCGGTCGGGGCGCCGCCGAGGACGTGCAGGCCGTCGCGGATCTGCGCGTCCTTGACCTCGCACAGCCAGCCGTCGACGTGGAGGAGGAAGTCGTCGAAGCCGTCGTCGTCGGGGCGTTCGTCCAGGCCCAGGTCGTGGTCGAGCTTCGCCGCCTGGATCAGGGTCCAGATCTGGGCGCGGATCGCCGGGAGCTTGGACGGGTCCATGGCGCTGATCTGCGCGTACTCGTCGAGGTGCTGCTCCAGGCGGGCGATGTCGCCGTAGGACTCGGCGCGGGCCATGGGCGGGACGAGGTGGTCGACCAGGGTGGCGTGCACGCGGCGCTTGGCCTGGGTGCCCTCGCCCGGGTCGTTGACCAGGAAGGGGTAGATGAGGGGGAGGTCGCCGAGCGCGGCGTCGGGGGCGCAGGAGGCGGAGAGGCCGGCGTTCTTGCCCGGCAGCCATTCGAGGTTGCCGTGCTTGCCCAGGTGGATCATCGCGTCGGCGCCGAAGCCGCCGTCCTCCGCGCGGGCCTGGATCCAGCGGTACGCCGCCAGGTAGTGGTGCGACGGCGGCAGGTCCGGGTCGTGGTAGATCGCGATCGGGTTCTCGCCGAAGCCGCGCGGCGGCTGGATGAGGATCAGGAGGTTCCCGCGGCGCAGGGCGGCCAGGACGATGTCGCCCTCGGGGTTGGAGGAGCGGTCGACGAACATGTTGCCGGGCGCCTCGCCCCAGTGCTCCTCGACGCTTTCGCGGAGGTCGGCGGGGAGCTCGGCGAACCAGCGCCGGTAGTCGGCGGCCGGGATGCGGACCGGGTTGCGGGCCAGCTGCTCCTCGGTCAGCCAGTCCTGGTCGTGGCCGCCGGCCTCGATCAGGGCGCGGATCAGCTCGTCGCCGTCGCCGGAGACCAGTCCGGGGATCCCGTCCGCCGGGCCGAAGTCGTAGCCGTGGGAGATGAGGGTGCGCAGCAGTTCGACGGCGCTGGCGGGGGTGTCGAGGCCGACCGCGTTGCCGATGCGGGAGTGCTTGGTGGGGTACGCGGAGAGGACGAGGGCGATCTTCTTGTCGCGGCGCTCGATGTGGCGCAGGCGGGCGTGGCGCACGGCGATGCCGGCGACGCGGGCGGCCCGCTCGGGGTCGGCGACGTAGGCGGGCAGTCCGTCCTCGTCGATCTCCTTGAAGGAGAAGGGGACGGTGATCAGGCGGCCGTCGAACTCCGGGACCGCGACCTGGGTGGCGGCGTCGAGGGGGGAGAGGCCCTCGTCGTTCTCCTCCCACGTGCTGCGGGAGCCGGTCAGGCACAGGGCCTGGAGGATCGGCACGCCCAGCGCGGCGAGGGCGCCCGCGTCCCAGGACTCGTCGTCCCCGCCCGCGGAGGCGGTGGCCGGGCGGGTGCCGCCGGCGGCCAGGACGGTGGTGATGACGGCGTCGACGCCCTCCAGCTCGGCCAGCAGCTCCGGCTCCGGGGCGCGCAGGGAGGAGACGTAGAGGGGGAGGGGGCGGGCGCCCTTGGCCTCGATGGCCTCGCACAGGGCGTGCACGAAGGCGGTGTTGCCGCTCATCTGGTGGGCGCGGTAGTAGAGCACGGCGACCTGGGGGCCGCTGTCGCGGCCGGCCGTGCGCTCCAGCCGGCCCCAGGTGGGGGAGCCGGCCGGGGGCTCGAAGCCGTGACCGGTGAGCAGGACGGTGTCGGAGAGGAACCGGGCCAGCTGGCCGAGGTTGGCGGGGCCGCCGTGCGCCAGGTAGGCGTGCGCCTCGGCAGCGATGCCGATGGGGACGGTGGAGGCCTCCATCAGTTGGGCGTCCGGGGCCTGTTCGCCGGTCAGTACCACGACCGGGCGGGTCTGGCCGGGGGCCAGGAGGACATCGAGGCCCTCCTGCCAGGCGCGCAGGCCGCCGAGGAGGCGGACGACGACCAGGCCGACGCCGTCGAGGAGACCCGGGAGGTCGTCGAGGGGAAGGCGGGAGGGGTTCGCGAACCGGTACGGGACGGGGCCGTCCGCCGTGTTCGCGGCGCGAGCGCTGAGCAGATCGGTGTCGGACGTCGACAGCAGCAGGATCATGCGGCGGCAGGCCTTCCTCGGGGTTTCCGCGCCCCGGGCAGTGAGGACGGCGGGAGTTCCTGACTCACCCGGCGCGGGTGCTCCGCGGGGTTCACAGTGGCGGGACCGCGCCGGAATCGCACCGGGCTTCCTCCCATGTCGCCGTCCTCGGCGATGACGGGCCGAACGGTCCGTCGGAAGGTCATCTTAGGCGGCGTCGTCCCTRGCCGGGAGTGGGGGTGGGGGCGCGATGGG